>JAFRWQ010000032.1 GCA_017437925.1 Bacillota bacterium | reverse complement strand
TTCAGACGAGGCCGCGGAAAGCCTCGGGGGTCAGATCGCCGCGCTCAAAAGAAACGGTATATTCCTCACCGAGCTGCGCAGCATCGACGGTATAAATATATCCCGCGTTTCCGAAGCTGCGGCCAAAGAAGCGAAAAAAGCGCTGGACGGCAGCGGCATAAAGGTCTGGGCTCTGGGCTCTCCCTACGGCAAAGTATCCCTTAAAGAAGGCTTTGACGAAAAGCCGCTCTTCGATCAGCTGCGCCGTCTGCTCGACACAGCCGGGGTATTGGGCTGCGATAAGCTGCGCGTTTTCAGCTTCTACGACGCTTATGAACAGAGATCGCGGGTCTTCGACCTGCTCAGCCGCTCCGTTGAGATCGCGGCCGGATACGGCGCGGGCCTTTATCACGAGAACGAAAAGGATATCTACGGGGATGTGCCGGAACGCGTGCTCGATCTGGCGGAAATAAAGGGTCTGCATTTCGTATACGACCCCGCCAATTACGTGCAGAGCGGCGTTCCTTCCCCCGTTTTCCTTAAAGGGACGGCAAAACTTGCGTCCTATCACCACATAAAGGATATGATCGCCAAAACGGGCGAGATCGTTCCCGCGGGCGAAGGCGACGCGGACATACCGGGCCTGATCGGTTCTCTCAGAGAAGACACGGTCCTTACCGTGGAGCCGCACCTGAGCGTATTCAGCGGTTTTTCCGCCCTGCAGGCGCTGCCTCTTAAGACAAGACACATATTTCAAGATAATGACGAATCGTTCGACGCGGCGGTCTCAGCTCTTAAAAGACTGCTGATCCGGGCGGGATATTCTTACGACACAGGGAGTCAGAAATGGATAAAGTGAGATTCGGGATCATAGGCCTCGGCAGCCAGGGCCTTTATTACGCCGCGGAACTATTCGGCAAAGGGGTCATAAGGAACGGCGTCCTCAGCGCGGTATGCGACATCGACGGCGCCAAGGCCGACATGCTCAAAAAACGCATGGACACCGCGGGGATACGCTTTTTCAGCGACTATGCCGAAATGCTTGACAGCGGCTGCGTCGACGCGGTCCTGGTGGAATCGCCCCACTATTACCATCCGCCCACGGTCATCGAATGCCTCAAAAGGAACATACACGTGATATGTGAAAAGCCTGCCGGCGTCTACACCGGGCAGGTCCGAGAGATGAACGAGGCTGCCGCGCAAAGCAGCGCTCTCTTCACCATGATGTTCAATCAGCGCACCATAAGCTCCTACAAAAAGATGCGCGAGGTGATCGCCTCGGGCGGCATCGGACGCCTGCAGCGCTTCACCTGGATAGTCACGAACTGGTTCCGCACCCAGAGCTACTACGGAGGCGGAGGCTGGCGGGCGACCTGGGCCGGAGAAGGCGGCGGGGTGCTCATAAACCAGTGCCCGCACCAGCTGGATCTGCTGCAGTGGGTCCTGGGCTCTATGCCCGTTTCGGTCAGGGCGGTGTGCGATTACGGAAAATGGCATGATATAGAGGTCGAGGACGACGTGACAGCCTTCCTGCGCTTTGAGAACGGCGCCACCGGAGTTTTCATAGCTTCCACCGGCGAAGCGCCGGGCACCAACCGTTTCGAGGTCTCGGGCACCGGAGGCAAGCTGCTGTGCGAGAACGACAGCCTGAAGTATTTCAGAAATAAGGTCGACAGCCTCGAATTCTCAAAAACCAGCGATAGAGGCTTTGCCGCTCCTGAATGTGAGCTCGTCTTCGAAGAGACGGGAGCAAGCGGTCCTCAGCACGCTTTCATCATAAACAATATGGCGGACGTCGTTCTGGGGCTCGAGCCCCTCTTCATTGACGGCCGCGAGGGCATAAAGGGCGTGGAGCTCATGAACGCCATGGAGCTCTCGGGCTGGAAGGACGGAGCGGAGATCAGGCTGCCGGTGGATGAGGATGAGTATCTGGAGCAACTGAACAGGCTCCGGGCAGCCTCGCGCTTCGATCCTTCGGCCAAAAGCCGGGTGGAAGATACCTCCGGCGCCTTTGGGGGCGTCAAGCTCGGCTAGACCGGAGTCACTGTCCCCATACAGTTTCGAGCCAGGCCGCCCTTCTGCGCACCCAGTTAAAGTGATCCCGCAGTTTTTCGGTGCTGCCGTGCGAGAGGCGTTCCATGTCCTTCGAGAAAAGCTCCACCTGGGCTTCTTCCTCGTCGATGCATGGTATCAGGCCTTCGGAGCCTCCCAGTTCCCGCCAGCGATCCTTCACCATATCCCTGAACCATTCCTGTTTGTACAGCAGTATGAACCAGGGGTTCGACTTGTCTCCGTATTTGTCTCCGAAATCCTTCGGCTGAAAAGCGCCGGCAAAGAAGCCGGTCTGGGGATCGGCTGTCCAGGTCCACTCGAAGTCCCAGGGGGCCGTGAAGCAGAGCCTGGGATATTCATCGGCGAAATCGACGGACATGTAAAAGCTGGCCGCCCCCACATCGTAATCGCACAAAAGCTCGTAAAGAATGTACATGTCGGCGACGGAACGCAGGTCCAGCACCGCTTCGATGCATGTTTTGGGGTCGGTGAAGGAAGACTCCCCTGCCTTGTATCCGGAGTCCAAGGCGAGGTAGTTCGACCTCTCACAAGCTTCGTACACTATACGGAAAACGTTTTTAAGGTAAGATGAGACGAATTCCAGCTGGGCGTCTGAATATATGTCGCTCTTGACCGAGTAGGAAACCGTCCTGAAGGTCCTGCTCTCTCCGTAGATGTCTTCCGCGCTCACGCCTCCGTAATCCATCTCAAAACAAGGTTCTTCCCTGTAATTATCCAGCTCCAGGAAATAGCCGGTGAGTACATCGGTATCACCTTTTTCGGGCTCGGTTATATTCACCCTGTGCCTGTTCACCTGGTTCTGCTCGCAGAGGACGTAGACCCCCTTGAATACGCCGTTGAGCATGAGGCCGACCAGCCTGCTGTCGGAGCAGTAATAGCCGTCCGAACCGACGATCTTTCTGCCCAGGCGCAGAGCCAGATCGGTCTTCACCGAAGCCCTGGCTCCGCTGTTGCTGGTATCCAACACCCAGCTTTTGCATTTTGCCCCGCCGTTCAATCCCAGCAGGTTGTTCTTCTTCTCGAATTTGAGCCTGTAGGGGACGGAATGGGCCCTTATCTGCTCAATATCACCGTAATACGCGGAGGAATTGCCCCTGACTCTGATGCCGGCATCGACACCGGACATGATCAGAGACGGTTCGACATTGAGGGTGCTGACCCTGCAGCTCACGTATTCTTCCCTGCTCAGTACTTCGGCTCCGCCGGTATCCACGCTGATCACGGGTATGGTCCGGGGGATCGATCTTGCCGTGATACGGGAGATCACGCGCGTCGTAAAGCCGGGATGGCGCAGCGCGATCACCCCGCAGGCCGCGAGAAATATGAGGATCAGGGTGAGCATAACCGCTGCCTTCTTTGTCATTGAAGATCTCCCTTTATCAGACGTCATTTCCACTCCTCGTCCAGCCAGGCCGCCCTCCTGCTTATCCAGTTAAAGACTGTGCGCGAACTGTTGACGCTGGTCTCGGTCATTCGCTCCATATCTTCGGCGAAGAGTTCGACGGCCGCGTTTTCTTCTTCGACGCAGCTCATTATCCCTTCGGCGCCGCCCAGCTCCGTCCAGCGCTCTCTTACCATTTCTCTGAACCAGTCGAACTTGTAAAGCAGTATGAACCAGGGGTTGGACCTGTCACCGTATTGTTCCGCGAAATCTTCGCACCGGAACGCGCAGGCGAAGAAGCCTCCATCCGGGTCTTCCTCACCTATCCACTCGAAATCCCAGGGGGCGGTGAAGCAGAGCCTGGGGCTCTCTTCGGTGAAGTCGACGCACATGTAAAAGCTGCTCTCTCCAACGTCGTAGTCGCAGAGGAGCTCGTAAAGTATATACATATCCGCCATGGAGCGAAGGTCGAAGGCTGCCTCAAGGCAGGACCTTGAGTCGGTGAACGAAGACGGGCAGGTCTTGTATTCAGAGTCGAACGAAAGATAGTTGGAGTTTTCCGCGGCCTCGTACAGTATGCGGAAGGCGCCCCTGATGTATTCGGCGATGAAATCGAGCTGGTCGTCCGAATAAATGTCGCTCTTGACCGAATAGGAGGCGCTCCTGAAGACTCTGGCGACGCCGTTTACGTCTTCGGCGCTCGTTTCCCCGTAATCCATCAAAAAACGGGGCTCTTCGTTGTACCTGTCGATCTCGACCAGATAGCCCATGAGGACGGACCCGTCCCCCTCTTCGGGCTCCGCTATATCGACCCGGTGTCTGTTCACCTGGTTCTGCTCGCAGAGGGTGTAGACTCCCTTAAAGCTTCCGTTGAGCATGAGAGCGACCAGCCTGCTGTCGGAGCAGTAATAGCCGTCGCTGCCGACTATCTTTCTTCCGAGGCGAAGGCCCAGATCGTTCCTCACCGAATCGGATGCTCCGGCGTTGTTGGTCACCAGGACCCAGCTTTTGCATTCGGCTCCCCCGTTGAGGCCCAGAAGGTTTGTCTTTTTATCGAACTTTAACCTGTAGGGGACGGAATTATCCCTTATAAGCCTCAGGTCGCCGTAGTACGAAGAAGAGTTCCCCCTGACCCTTATGCCGCCCTTTTCACCGCTGAGGGCGTATTCCGCCTCTGCGTTGAACACGTCGACGGAGCAGGAGACATACTTCTCCCTGCTCAATACTTCAGCGCCGCGGGTGTCGACGCTGATCACGGGGACGGACGCCGGCACCTCATCCCTGACGGTGCCCGGGATAAGGACGGGTATGTAATTCAGATGTCTTAAAGCGTACAGCGAGGCCGGTATCAGGCATAAAAGCAGAGCGGCCGTCAGCAGGCTTTTGATCGTCTTCATTTTATGATCCACTCTAATCGATACTGGTTTAAGAGGCTTAAGGGCGATTATCCGCTGTTTATACTATACCACCCGGGGAGCCTCAGGACAACGCCGGGAAAGCTTCGGTTTTTGCGCGCCTGCTCAAAAAAACTGTTCACTTTCGCGGCGAACTCTGTTAATATATCGGGGCGCTGTCCGAGCGCCGCAGAATATCGGCGGACAAAAGCCCGAAAGGTCCCAAAATGAATGACAAAAAAACGGTACGCGAGACCGTGAAAGAATACTCGACCATCACTCTGGCGGTGATGATAATGTGCGTCGGCATATACTTCTTCAAATTCCCCAACCATTTCGCCTTCGGCGGAGTGAGCGGGCTTGCCACCGTCCTGAGCGCCATGACCGGGATGACCCCCTCGACCTTCACCAACGTCGCCAACTACACCCTTCTCGCCATAGGCTTCATCTTCCTGGGAAGATCCGTCGGCATCCGCACCGTCTACGCCACGGTGGTGATGTCGGCCTGCCTCGCGCTGCTCGAACGCTTCGTGACCCTTGAAGGCCCCCTCACAAGCGAACCGCTGCTGGAGCTCATATTCGCCATCGCCTGCCCCGCCCTGGGATCTGCGATGCTCTTCAATATCCAGGCTTCGAGCGGCGGCACCGACATTATCGCCATGATACTCAAAAAGCATACTAGCTTTCAGATAGGCACGGCCCTGCTATTGGTGGACCTCGCCTCGGTCATACTCTCGTTCTTCGTCTTCGGAGCTTCGACGGGCCTGTACTCGGTGCTCGGACTCGTGGGAAAGTCCCTGGGAATAGATACTCTTATAGAGAGCATGAACCTAAGCAAATGCTTTACCATAATCTGCGACGATCCCGACGAGATCTGCGGCTTCATCATCAACGAGCTCAAGCGCAGCGCGACCGTCTACAAGGCCGAGGGCGCCTTCACCCACCAGCCCAAGACCGTCATACTGGCCGACATGAAACCTTCGCAGGCGGTCCAGCTCAGGAGCTTCATCAGGAACACTCAGAAAGACGTGTTCATGCAGATCACCAATTCCAGCGAGATAATCGGCCGCGGCCGCGGCTTTACCCAGGGCTAGACTCAGCGAAATAGCGGCTGCTCACGGGGATATAAACAATTAACTGAAAATCAGACATTTACAGAGCCTGAAATGCGCCGCGGGGAGCATCTCAGGCTCTATTTCACAATTGAAAGCTTTTATGTAAAACTATATAATTATTGTGTATGTTATTACGAAAACTGAAAGGCGGCACTATGAAAAAAACCTACGAGATACTTCATAACTCCGAAGTTATGAAAAAGGCAAAGGAGTCCATCTTTGCCGACAGAGACAACACCATCGCCCAGCACAAGGCCCTGGTACTTGTACCCGCTTTCTCCCGCCACGAGGAGAAGCGCGCCGACTTCTACCAGCAGCTCATGGAGGCCGAGGGCTTTGAGAGCATCAGAGACTCGGTGAATAACGTCTACACCGTCATCAAGGGCAGCGGCTGCGGCCCCACCCTTTACTTCACGGCCCACCTCGACACCGTATTCCCAATGGATACTCCCCTCGAGATCAAAATGAACGGCGAGAAGTACGCCTGCCCCGGCGTAGGCGACGACACCGCCGCCCTCTCCCAGACCCTGACCCTGCTGAGGGCCCTCAAAGCCAGCGGCATCAAGTTCAAGGGAGACCTGATCATAGGCGGAAACGTGGGAGAAGAAGGCCTGGGAGACCTCTACGGCGTCAAGCAGTTCTTTAAGGACCATCCAAGCGGCATCGACGGCTTCATCTCCGTCGACGGCTTCCCCCACTCCATAGTATACGGAGGCACCGGCTCCTACAGGTACGAGATATGCTTCTCGGGCCCGGGAGGCCACAGCATGGCCGACTTCGGTATGCCCAACCCCATACACGCCATGGGAAGGGCCATCGCCAAGATCGCGGACGTAAAGGTCCCGACGAAGCCCTGGACCACCTTCTCCTGCGGAGTGGTCGAAGGCGGCACCTCCGTCAACTCCATAGCCCACGACTGCAAGTTCCTCCTCGACATACGCTCCGACTCCAAGGAATGCCTGGACAAGGCCAACGAGGAGATCATGGCCTGCATCAAGGCTGCCGTCGAAGAGGAGAACGCCCGCTGGGCAGCCGAAAGGGACAGGGACAACGACAGCCCCTACAAGCCCGGCCCCGGCGAACCGGCCCACGCCGACCGCGTGGTGAGCCTCAAGATCGTCCAGGTGGGCAACAGGCCCGCAGGCTCCCAGCCCGTCGATCTGCCGCTCATTAAGGCCTGCGCCGCCGATTACGAGTTCTTCGGCTATGAGACCGGCTACATCCCCGCCTCCTCCACCGACGCCAACGTGCCCATCTCTCTGGGAGTTCCCGGAGTCACCCTGGGCGGCGGAGGCATGTCCACCGGAGCCCACAGCCTGGCTGAAGAATTCGACCCGACCGGCCTTGAGCAGGGAGTCTACGAGCTCTTCATACTCATCGCCGCCCTGCTGGGAGTAGAAGGCCTCACCGAGCCCCTGCTCCCGAAGCTTGAGAAATAAAGCATTTCACCGACTCCCGTCAAACGAAAGGAGAACCTATGAAACAGACCTATGAAAAGCTCATGGCTTCCGGCCTGCTGAAAAAAGCCCGCGAGCTCATGAAGGCCGACGAAGCCCATACCTGGGAGCAGCATCAGGAGCTGGTGCTCATCCCCGCCTTCTCCCGCCACGAGGAGCTGAGATCGAAGCGCTTCGCTGAGATGCTCAGGGCCGAAGGCTGCGAGGTCACCGTGGACGAGGTCAACAACGTCTACACCACGATCAAGGGCGCCGGAGACGGTCCCACCGTCTACATGACGGCCCACATAGACACGGTATTCCCCATGGAGACTCCCCTCGCCATCAGAAAAGAGGGCGAGCGCTACTACTGCCCCGGCATAGGCGACGACACCGCCCAGCTGGCCCAGATCCTTACCCTGGTCAGAGTCATCAGGGACTCGGGCGTCAGGTTCAAAGGCGACCTCATCATAGGCGGTAACGTCGGCGAGGAAGGCCTGGGAGACCTCTACGGCGTCAGACACTTCTTCAGCAAGAAAGAGAACGCCGACCTGGTCGACGGTTTCATCACCTTCGACGGCAGCAGCACCGGCATAGTCACAGGAGGCACCGGTTCCTACAGGTACAAAGTCAGCTTCAAGGGCCCCGGCGGCCACTCCTACGGAGATTTCGGCATGCCCAACCCCATACTGGCCATGGGCAGAGCCATCGCCCTCTTCGCTGAGATGAAGCCTCCCAAGACCCCCAAGACCACCTTCTCGGTGGGCGTGGTCGAGGGCGGGACCTCGGTCAATTCCATACCCTTCGCCTGCTCCATGCTGGTGGACATGAGGTCCGAAGGCAAGGCGAGCCTCGATGCGGAGGACGCCCGCTTCAAGGAGGTCGTCGCTCAGGCGGTGGAAGAAGAGAACGCCCGCTGGATCAACGACAGGGAGCTCTACAGCGACAGGTACAGCAGGCCCGGCGCCGTCCCCCTCTGCGAGAAGAAGGTCGAGGCCGTCATCGAGCAGCTGGGCAACAGGCCCGTGGGCGAGCTCCAGCCCGACGACAGCCCCATAGTCGCTGCTTCCGTCGCGGCCTTTAAGGCTGTGGGCATAGAGCCCAGCATGAGGGGCTGCTCCTCCACCGACGCCAATATACCCATCTCCATGGGCATACCCGCCGTGGGCATGGGCGGAGGCGGCAAGGGCGGCGGAGCCCACTCCGCAGGCGAGTGGTTCGATCCCACAGATATCACGAGCGGCCTCTTCAAGAACTATGTGCTGCTCTGCGGACTGCTGGGCGTCGAAGGCCTGACCGAACCCCTGCTCCCCAAAAGAGATAAGTAAACGCTGAAAGGGGCGCACGAAGCGCCCCGCAAAGAGAAGGAGTTTAATATGCAATACAAGGATTTCAAAGGGCTGAAGCTCTCCGCGCTGGGCATGGGCTGCATGCGCCTTCCACTCCTGGACCCCGAGACCAAGCAGGTCGACGTGAAGCAGGTCGGGGAGATGGTGGCGTACGCCATGAAGAACGGCATCAACTACTACGACACGGCCTGGGGCTACCACGAAGGAAAGTCCGAGACCATAATGGGCGAAGTTCTCGAGAAGTATCCCAGAGAGAGCTTTTACCTGGCCAGCAAGTTCCCGGGCTACGACCTGAACAATTTCAGGAACGCCAAGTCCATCTTCGAAAAGCAGCTGGAAAAGTGCCGCACACCCTACTTCGACTTCTACCTGATGCACAACATCAACGAGCTGGACGTCGACATGTATCTTGACGATGAGATGGGCCTCTTCGAGTACCTGAAGGAACAGAAGAAAAACGGCCGCATCAGGCACCTGGGCTTTTCATGCCACGGCCAGCTTGACGTCCTGGAAAGAGCCCTGCAGTACTTCGGCGACGAGGTGGAGTTCGTCCAGATCCAGCTCAACTGGCTCGACTGGAAGCTGCAGCACGCCAAAGAAAAGGTCGAAATGCTCAGGCGCTACGGCAAGGGCGTCTGGGTAATGGAGCCGGTAAGAGGCGGAAAGCTGGCAAAGCTTGACGACGCCTACGAGGAGAAGATCAGAGAGTTCAGACCGGACGAAAAGGCTCCCGCCTGGGCCCTCAGGTTCGTCAACGGCCTTGAGGGAGTCGGCATGGTGCTCTCGGGCATGTCCAACATGGAGCAGCTGGTCGAGAACATCGACACCTTCAACTGTGAGAAGCCCCTCAGCGGCGAGGAGATCGAACTGCTCATGGGCTTTGCCGACGAGATGCTCAAGGTCAAGACCCTCCCCTGCACCTCCTGCCGTTACTGCACGACCTACTGCCCGCAGCAGATAGAGATCCCCATGATGATCTCTGCCTACAACGAGTTCAAGTACAACAACGGAGGGCTGGCCATCGAAAGAGTCGTAAAGACCCGCGCCATGCAGCCCAAGGACTGCCTGGGCTGCGGAGCCTGCGCCGCCGTCTGCCCCCAGAACATAGACATTCCGGGCATGATGAGCGAGTTCGCCGCCATCATCGAGGAAAGGGACGCCGCGAAGAAGAAATAGCGGTCCTTGATATTTCCGCCCCGGCCGGTACATATACCGCCGGCTGCGCCTTGTCCGACTGTAAAAACACTAAAAGACCCCTCTGTCCTCTTGATGAGAACGCTGTTTTTTGAGGACGAAGCATGTAAAATAAATCAACATCAGTTTTAAGGAGGTCAGAACAATGCCAAAACTCAAGAACGGCGACGCCATGCCCGACTTCACCTATGATACCGGCTGGAAGACGGACGTACAGCTGAAAGACGCCTGCAAAGGCAGGTTCAGGACAGTCTTCTGGGTGCTCCGCTACATCGGCTGCCCCACCTGCAGGCTGACCAGCGAATACATCAAAGAACAGTATGACCGCTTCCTGGCGAAGAACGCCCAGGTCATAATGGTGATGCAGAGCGACCAGGCCCATATACAGAAGGAATTCGGCAGCGAGGACGCCATGCCCTTTGAGTTCGTATGCGATCCTCAGATGAAGATCTACAAGGAGCTGGATATAAAGCCCGCGGCTTCCAAAGAAGAGATGCGCGGCAACGGCGACCCCGAAGCGGTGAGAGCGAGATACGCCGCCATCAGAGAACAGCTGGCCAAATACGGCTTCAGCCATGGCGACTACGAAGGAGACGAGCTGCAGCTGCCCGCGATCTTCATACTCAACGAGGACGCCAATGTGGTCTATGCGCACTACGCCGAAAACAGCGGCGATATGCCCGGCGTTGAGGAGGTCCTCGCGATGCTTCCCGACGCCCCCAGTCACGAGCCCGCAAAGCTCAGGGCCGGAGACAAGTTCCCCTCATTCACCTACGATACCGCCTGGGAGGACGGAAAGAACACGGACGATCTCTTCGCCAAAGCCGACAAGACCGTATTCTGGGTCCTGCGCTATCTCGGCTGCACCGTCTGCAGGCTCGATGTGGAGATGGTAAAGGAAAGATACGAGGAGTTCAGGGCGAAGGGAGCTCAGGTCTGCTTCCTTATGCAGAGCGACAAGGCCCACGGACAGGCCGAATTCGGGGAGAACAGGCTCCCCTTCGACCTCATACTGGACAATAAGCTGGACTTCTATCAGAGCCTTAAGATCGAGTCCGCAAAGAACAAGCAGGCCCTGCTGGGGAATCTCGCGAACCTCGGCAAGCTCACCGCCAAAGGCGCCAAATGCGCCAAGTACGGCTTCTCGCACGGCGATTTCGAGGGCGACGAGCTGCAGCTGCCCGCCATGTTCATCGTCGGCAGAGACGGCACCGTCCTCGACGCCCACTACGCGGAGAACATCATGGATATGCCCGTCATAGACGAGGTGCTGGCAAAGCTGTAAAGGCGCAGATACCCGCTGACCTTTGCCGGATATAAACACGAACACGAAAAGACCGGACCGCCCGACAGGCAGTCCGGTCTCTTGTTTTACGATATCATCAGAAGTTCTGATAGACTTCTCCGTCGATGATGGTGTACTGGCAGCGGCTGAAGTTGCTGAAGGGATGTCCGGTGAAGATGGCGAGATCCGCGTCTTTTCCGACTTCGATGGAGCCGGTCCTGTCGGCGATCCCGAGCCACCTGGCGGGACGGATGGTCATGGCTTCGAAGGCGGCCTTCTCGGAGAGGCCCATTCCCATGCACATTCCCACGTGGATGGGCAGGTATTGGGTGTCGCCGCCGGAGTCCGCGGTCAGCATGAAGTTGATGCCGGCTTCCTCCATCATGGCGGGCATGTCGAGGCGCCTGTTCCAGATCTCCATCTTGGCTCTGCTCATGAGCAGGGGTCCCACGATGGCGGTGACGTTGTGCTTCTTGAGGAAGTTGAGTATCATCCAGCCCTCGGTGCAGTGCTCTATGCTGTACTTGAGGCCGAACTCCTCGGCGATACGGACGTGGGTGGCGATGTCATCGGCCCTGTGGGCGTGCATGCGGCACTTCATCTCGCCTCTTACGACGGGTACCAGGGCGTCAAGCTTGAAGTCGGGCTTGGGAGCCTTGGAGGGGTCCTTCTCGGCGGCCTTCAGGGCGTCGGAATATACCTTGGCGTCATAGAGGGCGTTTCTCATGAGGGCCGCGTTGCCCATGCGGGTCATGGGCATCTTGCCGTTGCTTCCGTAGACTCTTCTGGGGTTCTCGCCCAGGGCGAACTTCATGACTTCGGTGCCGGGCACTGCCATGTCTTCCACGAATTCGGCCTTCTTGAGCTTGAAGGTCTGGCCCACGCCTCCGATGAGGTTGGCGCTGCCGGGCAGTATGCAGACGCTGGTGAAACCTGCTTCTCTGGCCAGCTTGATGCCGTTCTCAAAGGGATAGACGGCGTCTATGGCCCTCACCTGGGGGGTGATGGGGTCGGACATCTCGTTGCCGTCGATCTGGCTGTTCCTGTCGGTCATATCGGCGAAGTTGGAAATGTGGGTGTGGGCGTCGATGAGGCCCGGGCTTACCCACTTGCCTCTGGCGTTGATGACCTGGGCGTCGCTGGGCGCGTCGAACTCCTTGCCGACGAATACGATCTTGCCCTTGTCGACAGCGACTGTGCCGTTCTTTATGGTCTCACCGGTTACGGTTACGACTGTTCCGTTCTTTATTACGAGCATGATTTATCCTCCTTAGAAGTTCTGGAATACTTCGCCTTCGACGACGGTGTACTGGCAGCGGGTCATGTTGTTGAAGGGATGACCGTTGAAGATGGCAAGATCGGCGTCCTTGCCCACTTCTATGGAGCCCACTCTGTCGGCGACTCCCAGCCACTTGGCGGGACGGATGGTGACGGCTTCGAAGGCGGCCTTCTCGGGAAGACCCATGGCCATGCACATGCCGACGTGGACGGGCAGGTACTGGGTGTCTCCGCCGGAGTCAGCGGTCAACATGAAGTTGATGCCGGCTTCCTCCATCATGGCGGGCATGTCGAGGCGCCTGTTCCAGATCTCGAACTTGCCTCTTCCCATGAGCAGCGGTCCGACGATGGCGGTGACATTGTGCTCCTTGAGGAAATCGAGTATCATCCAGCCCTCGGTGCAGTGCTCGATGCTGTACTTGAGTCCGAACTCCTCGGCGATGCGCACGTGGGTCGCGATGTCGTCGGCCCTGTGGGCGTGCATGCGGCACTTCATCTCGCCCCTGACCACGGGTACCAGGGCGTCGAGCTTGAAGTTGGGCTTGGGAGCCTTGGAGGGATCCTTCTCGGCTTCCTTGAGGGCGTCGGAATATACCTTTGCGTCGTAGAGGGCGTTCCTCAGAAGAGCGGCGCTGCCCATGCGGGTCGCGGGCATCTTGCCCTGCTTTCCGTAGCGGTTCCTGGGGTTCTCGCCCAGGGCGAACTTCATGACTTCAGTTCCGGGCATTACCATGTCGTTGACGAACTGGCACTTTTTGAGCTTGAAGGTCTGGCCCACGCCTCCGATGAGGTTGGCGCTGCCGGGCAGTATGCAGACTGTGGTGAAACCGGCCTGTCTTGCCAGCTTGATGCCGTTCTCAAAGGGATAGACGGCGTCTATGGCCCTTACCTGGGGAGTGATGGGATCGGAAGTCTCGTTTCCGTCGATCTGGCTGGCCATATCCTTGAGATCGTTGAAGTTTGAGATGTGGGTATGGGCGTCGATGAGACCCGGGGTGACCCACTTGCCTCTGGCGTTGATGACCTTGGCGTCGCTGGGAGCGTCGAAATCCTTTCCGACGAAGACTATCTTCCCCTTGTCAGCCGCGACCACGCCGTTGTTTATGGTCTCGCCCGTCACGGTCACTACTTTTCCGCCTTTGATTAAAAGCATGTTTACCTCCTTCTTTACGATGAAAAACTGTTAACGCCGCAGCCCAAAGACCGGCCCGCGGCATAGGTTTACTGTGTTTATTCGCCCTGGGTTATGACGCCTTCGCGGTAGGCCTCCAGCAGCAGCTTCAGGCAGTCGATCTGCTCCTGTATCTCCTTGCCCTGGTCGGTGTCCTTGTTGAGCATGCGCCTGGTGACGTCTTCTCTCGCGACCTGGGAGGAGTGGATGTCCAGCTCCTCGAGCACAGCCTTCTCCTTGGAAACGAAGGGCTCGTGGGCCGAGAGTATGAAGCCGTAGGAGTTCTGGACCAGGGAGTATCCGGCTATGCCGGTGGTCTTCTGATAGGCCTTGGCGAAGCCTCCGTCTATGATCAGGGCCCTGCCGTCGGCGTGTATGGGCTTGCTGCCCTTCTTCACGGGGATGTGGCCGTTTATGACGGCTCCCGTCTCCACGTTCCCTCCGAACTCGGCCAGCACCTTCTCTATGAAGGGGACCTCGTCTATGTGGTTGTAGTAGGGGTTCTTGGCTTCCTTCCAGGTGCTCTCGTCCTCTATGAAGAGGCGCTCGAAGGTGGTGATCTTCTTCTTGCCGAAGAGAGGCGATTTGTAACCGCACCACAGGTACCAGCAGAGGTCTATGCCCCTCTTCTTCCTGGCGGGGTCGGCGCCGAAGTAGCCGGCTCTCACCAGCCTGTCGGCGTAGTCGAACCAGGCCTTGCCGGTCATGGGTCCGTCATCGGTCTGCATCACGTCGAACTCCCCTTCCTTGGTGACGGGCACGGCGCCGTGGAAGAGCAGGTTGCCGTTGACCAGCTTGTACATGCTGCCCTTGGCATAGAGGAAGCGGACGTGGTCCTGCAGGAGCTCGCTCTCCATGAAGGCGGACTGGAGCCTGTCCATGACAGCGTCTTCCTCGGGAGTGAGGGCGTAGGGATCGGCCGGGTCCACGGTCGGGAAGTTGCAGCTGACCATCGGGTAGTTGACGCCGTCTACGTCTATGGTGTGCTTCTCATAGTCGATCTTGTCGAGATGCCCGATGTAATCCATCTCGTAGTGGGGGTGCTCCGCCACCAGCTGGCCCTCGAGCTTGAACTGCATGATCGCTATGGCTTTGCCTATCTTTCTGAGGCTCTCCAGATCGGTATCGGTCATGGCGTCCTTGACGGTGACCGCGGCCTTGAAATCGGTGCAGGGATCGTCCTCGTAAGTCCTTAAGGCGAAGGTCACCAGAGGCCTTAAGCTTATGCCGTAGCCCACCTCAAGGGTGTGCAGGTTGTCGTAGCGGGTGCATATCCTGATGACGTTGGCTATGCAGGCCTTGTTTCCCGCGGCGGCGCCCATCCAGAGTATGTCGTGGTTGCCCCACTGGATGTCCACCCTGCCGAAGGACTTGAGCATGTCTATGACCTTGTCGCTGCCGGCTCCTCTGTCGAAGAGGTCTCCCACTATGTGCAGCTTGTAGATGGCAAGATTTGAAATGAGTTCGCAGAGATCCTTGATGAAGGCGTCGGCGGCCCCGATCTCGATGATGGAGTTGATGATGTCCTGGCGGTGGTTGGCCCTGCCGAGGGCTTCCTCGTTGGAACCGTAGAGCAGCTCCTCCATGATGTAGGAGTATTCCCTGGGCATCTGCTTGCGCACGAATGAGCGGGTATACTTAAAGGAGACCCTGCGCAGCAGCCTGATGAGCCTGTAGAGTATGGACGAATAAAGCCCGTGCAGGTCATCTGTTTCGCTTTTGAGGATCTCCAGTTTTTCTTCGGGATAATATACCAGGGTGGCGAGGGTCCTTCTCTCCGCGGGCAGGAGCTCGGGGAAGACCTCGTCTAT
>JAFRWQ010000031.1 GCA_017437925.1 Bacillota bacterium | reverse complement strand
TTTCCGGTCGTGGTAAGTGGTCTTGTTCAGCCCCATTTCCTTTGCGGCTTTGCGCTCGTCCATACCGAGAGCGACAAGCTCACAGATGCGCCTGCCCTCCGGATCGAGTTCTTTCACGTGCTCGACCAGCTCTTCCAGAGCGATGCAGTCCAGCACCTGGGCTTCAACATCGGTAAGGGGGTCGGGGAGCTCCTGGCCGGTCTTCTCAACGTGTGCTTCGAGAGACCAGTCGCGGCCGCCCAGGTGGTGACGGCAGGACGGGCAGTCCCCGGTGCAGAGCCTCCAGCTGACGGAGTTGCAGCCGCCGTTCCGGATGGCGCTGTCATGGGTGCGCCAGATCGGGCGGTAATACGTCAGGTAGGTCTCTCGGTCGACTTCGATCAGTTCCCTCCGGGGGTGCTCCTGCGGCAGGCCGGTGCTGTAGTGGAATGCCGGGATGTAGTACTTGCGGTTCTCATTGGTGTTCATTTTCTGTCCTTTCCGCCTGGCGCAGAAAGGGCAGGGAGATGAAAAACGAGGTCCGTCGGTATCCGCCCGGACCTCTGTTCACCTGATTTTGGGCGCACTAGGTCGGGCACCAATACCCGCCCGCAAAAAACGCCGTAGCGTCGCGGGGTCGTATTCGTACCTGCCCTTATTGCAAATCAGGCTCGATATTATTTTTTTATTCCCAGGCGGTAGCTACCCGCCGTAGGTGCTGTAAAAACAAAAAAGGGGCGAAACTGCAGTTCCGCTATAGAACTACAGTCTCGCCCCAATTGGCCTTCAGCAGTGCCAATTCACTGCCGGTTACAGTATTCTGATGTTATCCGACCGCCTTATGACGTTCAACTTCGTATACGCAGAGGTGGCCGTTTTTCTTTCGGACTTCCGCATTACTACCGCTGTCCGTGATGGACTTGATGGCTATGAGCGCCTCAAAGTCCTCACGGGTGAGGGTGTTGAGCGGCGCGCCGGATGCCTCCGCTTTTCTGATTATCTTCTTCCACTCCTCTTCATCGGGATCTCCCCAGTCGGCAACACGAAGCGCAAACCGCTCCATGTCGTATTTTTGGTATCTGGACATGTCCCCGCCAACAAAGACGGGAATCGAGTACCGGGCTTCCGCCGCCAAGTCATAAAGGCGGGAACGTACCCGCGCGTCCAGATGGAAAAACTCGCAGAATCTGCCGACTTTTTCCATGTCTGTAGGACAGCGTCTGTTCGCCTCAATGTCGCACAGTCTGGTGGGAGAGATCCCCAGATAATCCGCAAGGCGGATCGAGGTGATCTCCCTCGGGTCTTTCTGCCTTATCCTTTTTACGAACGTGCCGAATCTTTCGCCGTTCTGCGATGTACCGGGTTCTTTCATAATCACACTCCTCGCATTTTCATCTGGTCATACTGCCATTCCTTCATAAGAAGCCCCTGCCTGCGGAGCTGGATGCTTGCCGCCGTATAGGAAACACCGTAGGTATCGGTGACGACCTTTATCATATTGTCCAGCTTGAACTGGTCCTCCCAGTCGCCGTGGGGATCCTCGACCCAGATGCCCTCGGAGAACCCGGCCTCGCGGATGACCTGCCGCATCATAGGAACGAAGGTGGGCCGCGGCATCGCCACCGCTGCCGCGAAAGTGCTGGCCTGGTGCTCCCGGAAGTCCTTCTGTGTAACCAGCGGGCCCCGGCGCTCGATCGTAGTGCGCATACACTTGACGGCATGTCCCTCCGATTCAAACAGCGATATCTGAGCGGGGTCGAGCTTATATACGCCCTGGTGCATGCAGTAGTGGCCGCCCTCATGCAGCGCCGTGAAGAGAGCAAAGGTCTCACTCTTCATGGTCTCGTTATCGATCAGGACGGTACCGGCGGGTATGTCGATAGAGGATACTTTCATGCCGGACCGGTCAAAAACCATGATCGCCTCGTTATTAAAGATCGTGGCGCCGGCGACGGGCACTTTCCCTTCGGGGTAGAAGATGTCCTGAAACTCGACCGTCACGCCTAGGTAGCTCTCCAGGAAATGAAAGGCGTCGACCTTCCCGGGCGTTACGAGCAGCTCGGGCCGGTAGTCTCCAACGACCGCCTCCGCGTATTCCTGTATATACAGGTCCGTCACGATCGGCGTGCGGTCTTTATGGTAGCATCTGCAGCTGAAATCGATCATGGTGTGTTCTCCCGGCTTATATGG
>JAFRWQ010000030.1 GCA_017437925.1 Bacillota bacterium | reverse complement strand
CTCTCGAGGATGTCGGGGTAGATGGTTCCCTGGGCGAGGAAGGCAACGCCCTCGAGCTTTCTTGCTTCTTCGGCGAAGACGTCGATGAAGAGGGAGCCTATGATCTTTCTCTTGGTCTCGGGATCGCTTACATTGGCAAGAGCGTCGAGGAAGCGGTCGGTCGCGTCCACATATACCAGGTTGGCGCCCAGCTCTTTTCCGAAGACTTCGATGACCTGCTCGGGCTCTCCCTTGCGCAGAAGGCCGTGGTTCACGTGTACGCAGGTGAGCTGCTTTCCTATGGCCTTGATGAGAAGGGCCGCCACCACGGAGGAATCGACTCCGCCGGAGAGGGCGAGGAGAACCTTGCCGTCTCCGACCTGGGCCTTGATCTCGGCTATCTGCTCCTCGATGAAGGCTTTCGCCAGCTCGGGAGTGTTAATTCTTTTCATGTCGTCGGGGCGCTTGTTGCTGCTCATGGGGTCCTCCTATCCGAGTCTTACTTCCGCGGCCTTTTCGGGGAAGAAGTAGTTGTTGATGTCGTTGATGTTGTAGCCGCTGTAGTCGGAAAGGGCCCTGCCCTCTCTGAAGTAGCTGCAGATGAAGCGCTTGCCGTCCACGCTGACCCAGTTCTCCTGGTCCCAGGTGAGGTAGCCGTCCTCATCGGTCTTCTTTTCGGTGAATACCAGGTCGACCTGGCGGTTTCCGTGCTGGATGAGCTCGACAAGCTCGGCCTTGCTCAGGTCCAGTTCTTCTTTCTTGATGATATCCTTTACAAGCATTTCAGCCTCCGTTTGAATGACTCGGATATAAGCGATATTTCGAATTATTATATCACAAAACGCAGGGTTTATAAACGGTTTTATTCTATGGGGAACCCGGCGAACCAGTCCAGCTGCTCCTTCATGAAGGTGGTGTTGGCAAGGCCGTGGGTCGCGCCTTCAAATATGACCAGCCTGTAGTCTTCGCCTTCGGTCTTGTCGGCGGCTTTTAAGGCATCAGCCATGGCGTAGGCCTGCTCGGGGACGACTTTTACGTCTGCGGTACCCTGGCCTATGAGCAGGGGGACGTTGATCTCATCCGCCCATTTGGTCGCTGAGCGGCGGTCGAACTCTTCGGGAAGCTCTTCGGGGCCTCCTCCGACCAGCAAGTGATAGACCAGCTTCATGTCGTCGCCCCTGGACTCGTACATGATGTAGGAGTCGGCTATGCCGGAGTTTATGGAGCAGGCAGCGATCTTGTCCCCATAGTCCTGACAGGCCCTGTAGGCCATCATCCCGCCGCGGGAGAACCCGACCAGGTAGACCTTTTCGCCCTTGATGAAGGGGAGCTGAAGGGCTATGTCTATGAGGTTCGTCACGTCATGTACGTCGTCGCCTCCGAAGTCTTCGCTGCCGGTCCCGCCCTTGTTGCCCCTGTACTGGGAGCCGAAGGCGGCGTAGCCGGCCGTCGCGACCTGTTTGCAGAGCTCAAGGGGAGTCAGGGCAGAGTAATCGCGGTTGCCTCCCCTGCAGTAGACGAGGCCTTCAATGCCTTCTTCGGGGACCGATATCAGGTCTCCCTCAAGCTTTGAGGGTATGGCGACGTAGCCCGTGACTTCGCAGTCGTCGGAGACGTATCTTATGGACCAGCACTTGACCCTGCCCTCATACTGGACGGGGGCTTCTTCTGGCTCGGCGGATATTATGCCGGGACAGGCCCTCAACTCTTCAAGGACGT
>JAFRWQ010000029.1 GCA_017437925.1 Bacillota bacterium | reverse complement strand
GCCGTCAAGAGCTTCCTCGAGCTTTGCCAGCCACTCGTCTTTAAAGCGGCGGTCGACCGTGTCCATTACGGCGGTCTTTTCGCTCTTTACCAGGTATGAATTGTAGGCCATGCCGTCGGGGACTATGTACTGTCCCTCGAAGAGGTCGAGCTCGTGATCGTCGACGCCTATGTAGAATATGTCCTTGGTGATATTCATTAATGTTCTCCTTTTATGGTTATTGCGCAGGGCCTGCGCCTGAGCCGCGGGTCGGCTTCCGAAGGCGCCGGCTTTAAGATCACAGCTCAAGACACGTAAAAAGACCTGTCCAGATATTATATCATCCGTTCAGGTCTTCTGTCTATGCTGCCCAAAAAGATGGGCCTCCCCCGAAGCCGGGGAGACCCATTCCTGTGAAGGAGAAAAGTGTGTATTTCTTCAGTCTGAGTTTTCTTTGTGAGCCTTGTAAAACCCGCATTCGGGGCAGTCGTACAAAGCTTTTAAGGGAGCGTTGTCGTAGACGTGGTCCTTGCAGGCCAGGACGGTCACCGGAGCTTCCGAGTGCTTTATGAACAGGGAATCGTGACCGACGCAGAGGCCCAGGACTATGTTGAGCTGGGTCCCGGCTTCGTTGAGCAATTCGGCCTGGCAGATGGGGTTGCACATGGGATTCTTCGAGGTGTAAGCCCCGAGCTTTTCCCTGTTTTCCCTTCCCACCTTGCAGTTGGCGCTGTCCAGCTTAAAACCGTTCTTAATGAGGACGGCGGCGACGGCCTCCGCCTCTTTGGAGAGGGTGTTGCAGAAGGCCAGACCCAGATGGTCGAAGCCGCACATTTTGGCGAACCTCATGGTCTTGGCCAGCCTGTGCTCCGCATGATCCGGACTACAGATGGCAGAGCATCTGGCCAGATTGAACTCGTCGGGGTCGGAGGTGTACTTGCCTATTATATCCTCCTGCCTGAGCTTTAACGTGGGACAGTCCTTGGGCAGCTGTACATTGTCGCCTAGGGCAAGAGGCTTGCTGCAGCCCTTGACCTGGCACTGAGCGCAGAACCACATACTAGGACTCCTTTACCGCAGCGGTGATCACGATCTCAACGAGATGCTTTTCGGTCGCCATGGAAGCCTCAAGGCAGGCGCGGGTAGGCTGGGTGCCTTCCACTACCCAGGCATCCCAGACCTGGTTAAATTCGGCGAAGTCCTTCATGTCCCTCAGGTAGATGATGGCCTGAAGTATGTGCTCCTTGTCCGAACCGTATTTATCCAGCAATCCCTCGATCTTCTTGAGGACGAGGGTGGCCTGATTGGTAATGCCCTCAACTCCGGGGGCAGTGACACCGGTAAGATAGAGGGTCTCTCCGGCGATGACTGCGGCGTGCATCCTTCCGTTGGAATCAAAGCGCTGTATCTTCATTTAGTTTCCTCGTTTCATATTCATTCCGGAGTTTCGGCGAAGGTCCCGGCCGAAGCTCCGGTTACTGTGTCGCTATGCTTACTTGATGGATTCGAGTATTGCCTTCATCTTCTCATGATAGTCCCAGGTCCTGTTAGCCGGATCCTTCTTTGCCGTTCTGGGATAATAGTAGTAGAACATGAAGTACTTGATCTTGCCCTCTTCGCACTTGGGATCCTTGCCCTCGGCTACGGAGATGATGTACTCGAAGAGCTCGTCTCCGACCTCCTGCAGGGTCTTGCCCAGCAGAGCCTGGCCGGCGTCGAAGTCCAGCTTATGGGTGTCGACCTTGAAGGTCTCG
>JAFRWQ010000292.1 GCA_017437925.1 Bacillota bacterium | reverse complement strand
CTCCTCGTCTATGACCAGAAGGCCCAGATCCTTGAAATGTACGTCCTTTGAGAGTATGCGGTGGGTGCCTATGACGAGGTCGGCGGCGCCGCTTGCGATGTCGTTCACGGCCTGCAGCTGCTGCTTTTCGGTACGGAAGCGGGACAGCATCTCCACCTTGAAGGGATAGGGGGAGAGCCTCTCCGAGAGGGTCATGAAGTGCTGGTTGGCCAGTATGGTGGTGGGCACCAGGACCGCCGCCTGCTTTCCCTCCTCAAGGCACTTGAAGATGGCCCTGGCGGCCACTTCGGTCTTGCCGAAGCCCACGTCGCCGCAGAGCAGCCTGTCCATGGCTTTGTCGCTCTCCATGTCCTTCTTGATCTCTTCGACGCAGCGCAGCTGGTCGTCGGTCTCCTGGTAGGGGAAGGCGTCCTCAAACTCTTTTTGCCAGGCGCTGTCGGGACCGAAGCGGTAGCCCGGGTTTACGCTCCTTTCGGCCGAGAGCTTAAGGAAGTCCGCAGCCATATCCTTGATGGCGGCCTTGGCCCTGGCCTTGGTCTTCTGCCAGTCGCCGCCCGAGAGGCGGTTTATCCTGGGTTCTACGCCCTCGCTGCCGACATACTTCTGGATGCGGTCCATCTGGTCGACGGGCACGTAGAGCACGTCTTCGGCGGCGTAGCGTATCTTGAGGTAATCACGGACGGCCCCGTCGACGGTGAGCTTTTCCACGCCCATGAAGCGGCCTATGCCGTGGGTCTCGTGGACCACGAAATCGCCCTTGTTGATGTCGGTGAAGGCCTTGATGCCCCTGGATCTCGAGCTGCGGCTCTTTGCCTTCCTCTTGGTGTGCTGGAAGATGTCGGCGTCGGAGATGTAGAGCAGCTTTTCGTCGGCAAGCTCGGTACCTGCGGAGAGGCTGCCGTAGCGCAGTTCGACAGAGCCGGAAAGCTCCGCCCTGTCAAGGAACTCCCTCAGGTTGGTCAGCTTTTCGTCGCTTCCCGCCCCTATGACCACCTTCCAGCCGGCCGCGGCGCGTGCCTTCAGCTCGTTTTCGAGAAGCTCCATGTGGCCCGAGAAGACCGGGGCCTGCCTCGCGTTGACCTTTACCAGCTTGTCCAGACTGTCCGCGTAGGGGATCTGCTGGGCAAAGGGGGTCGCGTAGACCAGGTCGCAGGCATCGGTCGAGCGCTCGTTGGCCCTGTAAAGGTCGGCGGGATCGGGGTTGGACTTAAAGTCGGCCGGCACCGCCTGGAAGCGCTCCAGCATGGTGCGGCAGAGCTCGCTGTTCTCCTTTTCGTAGAAGTCCAGGGTCTCCCTGATCCGGGAAGGATCGTCTATGATGATGAAGGAGGGGTCCTTCATGTAGTCCCAAAGAAGCGCCGGTTCCTCGTAAAAGTAGGAGACGAAGCCCTCCAGGTACTGGGGGTTGGTGCCCTCTTCGAGGCACTCTATGAGGTAGTCCCTCTGGCCTTTCAGCTTTTCCAGGGCTTCCTCGGTGACGCGGCCCGAACAGGCCTTGTTGTAGGCTGCGCTTATGCCCTTTACGGCCCTTGCCCAGGCTCTGTCGCTCTTGACCATGAGCTGGGCCGGCGAGAGCAGGACCTCGTCAAGGGTCTTTACCGAGCGCTGGGTCATGGGGTCGTAGCTTCTGATGGAATCGATCTCGTCGTCGAAGAGCTCTATTCTTACCGGAAGCTCCCTGCCGGGAGAAAACACGTCGATGATGTCTCCCCTGACGGCGAACTGGCCCGCTGCCTCGGCGGCTCCGGCCCTTTCGTAGCCCATGCGGGCAAGCCTTGCTATGATCTCATCCCTGTCGGCGCGGCCCTCCCTCTTTAAAAGGATCATGTCCTTTTCGAAATCTTCGGGAAGGGGCAGCTTCTTAAGGGCGCCCAGGACCGGAGCGACCGCTATGCAGGTCTCCCCGGTGATGAGCCGCGTGAGGGCTGAGAGCCTCACCGAGAGCTCTCCCGTGCTCTTGGCCTCGTACCTCAGTATCCCCGGCTCCTGGTCGGGCACCACACATACGGGAGCGGACGTAAAAAAGGACAGGTCGCCTGCTATGCGCCTCGCCCTTGAGAGAGAGGAGCAGATGATCAGGCCCTGTCCCGGCCTTTGCGCTTCGAGCTTTCCTGCCAGAAGCGCGGTCCTGTTGTCTGAGATCCCGGTGTAGTTTATTATCATGTATTCTCTTTAACGCCTTCGCTTTGAGCTTCTTCCGCTTTGGGGCACGGGTCCGCCTTTTCTTCTGCGGGCCCGCCCTGAGGCCTTTCTGCCTTATCGGGCTCTTCGGCCTTTTCGGCGGCCTTCTTCGCCTTCTTTTCGGACTTGGTGTTGTAGAGGTTCATGGCCCTGTCGAGGCCGCTTTCGATGAAGCAGAGGGAAGCGTCTGCCGCCTTGCTGACCGCGTCGGCGAGAAGAGGCCTCTCCTCCTCGGTCCAGTGGCCCAGGACGTAGCGCTCCATGGGTATGGGCCCGCTGCTTCCTATGCCTATCCTTATGCGGGCGAAGTCCTGGCTCTGCAGCTGGTAAATGACCGACTTCATCCCGTTGTGGCTGCCGGAGCTTCCCGACCTTCTTATGCGGAGAGCCCCGGGAGCCAGATCTGCGTCGTCGTATATGACCAGCAGCTGAGAGGGTTCAAGGCGGTAGTATTCGAATGCCAGCCTCACAGCCTCTCCGCTGAGGTTCATGAAGGTCTGCGGCTTCATGAGCATGACCTTTTCGGAGCCCACGTGCCCCTCACCCACCAGCGCCTTGAAGCGGAGCTGCCTCACGCTTATGCCCAGCCTTTCGGCCAGCACGTCTATGGTGAGGAAACCCATGTTGTGGCGGGTGGTCTCGTATTCTCTTCCCGGATTGCCCAGGCCGCAGATCAGATACATTTCAGTTTACTTGCTTGATTTTACTTCCTCGAAGAGGGGACTGAGAGCTTCGTTGGAGAAGACCCTGTAGATGGTCTCGGCGAAGACGCCGGCTATGCTTAAGACCTTGAGGCCCTTATAGCGCTTCTTCTTGGGTATTTCAATAGTGTTGAGGAAGACTATCTCCTTGATGGGGGACTCTTTGAGCCTCTTGATGGCGGGACCGGAGAGGACTCCGTGGGTCGCGCAGGCGTAGACTTCCTTGGCGCCCTTGGCGATCAGGGCGTCGGCCGCCTGGCAGATGGTACCGGCGGTATCGACCATGTCGTCGACCAGAACGCAGGTCTTGCCGTTGACGTCGCCTATGATGTTCATGATCTGGGCCTCGTTGGCCTTGGGACGGCGCTTGTCGATGATGGCAATGGGGGCGTCGAAGCCGGCCGCGAAGGACCTGGCCCTCTTGACGCTGCCGTGGTCGGGGGAGACCACGACCATGTCCTTGAGCTTCTTGGTCTGGAAGTACTTGATCAGGGTGGGCTGGCCTATCATGTGATCGACGGGGATGTTGAAATATCCCTGGAACTGGGCGGCGTGGAGGTCCATGGAGATGACCCTGTCGGCTCCCGCTATGGAGATGATGTCGGCGACCAGCTTGGCGGTCAGCGGTTCTCTGGGCTTGGAGATCCTGTCCTGACGGGCGTAGCCGAAATAGGGGATGACGGCGTTGATGCGTCCGGCGGAGGCCCTCTTCATGGCGTCTATCATGATGCAGAGTTCCATCAGATTGTCGTTGACCGGTTCGGAGGTGGACTGGATGATGTAGCAGTCGGCGCCGCGCACCGATTCTCCCAGGCTCACCGAGACCTCACCGTCGCTGAAATGCGATACCTTGCATGCTCCCAGGGGCTTTCCCATTATGGCTGCGATCTCCTGAGCCAGCTCGGGATTTCCGTTTCCCGCAAACAACTTGTAATCCGTGTAAACTCCGTTTTTCATGGCCTCTCCTTTCGTTTTATATGGTCATGTCTATATATGCTTGCGCCTTAAGGCCTCAGGGCCGGCGCGTTTTGCCTTTTCCGGGCGGGTCCGATAATTATATCACAGGCTCCTGGCTTTTACCAGCAGCTCCGGGTTGATATCCATGCGGACCTTCCTGTCCTTGTCCTCGCTCATGAGCAGCAGAGGCAGATAATTTCCGATCTTCTTGCCTTCGCGGCCTCCCGCGACCACCACGACTCCTATGCCGGCTGCCGTCGCGTCGAACTCTGAGAGCATGTCCTCTATGCCCTTGACGCTGCCGCCTCCCCTCATGATGTCGTCGATGATGAGGCAGCGGGTCCCGGCCTTCATGGCCCTCTTGGAAAGGCTCAGCTGCTGTATCCTGTCGGCGGAGCCCGAGAAGTAGTTGATGCTGACGGTGGAGCCTTCGGAGACCCTGGATTCGCGCCTTAAGACGGCCAGGGGCAGGTTCAGGAGTTCCGCGGTAAAGAGGGCGACTCCTATGCCCTTGGTCTCCACGGTGACCACCATGTCGGCCTCGACGCTGGCGAAGTGCCTTGCGAAGATGCGGGCCGCTCCCTTGGCCAGCTCGGGGCTGAAGAGTATGTCAGAGGTGTAGAGGAAACCGCTGCCCAGGACCCGGTCGGGCTCTTCAAAGGCCGCCTTCAGCTGCTGCAGCACCCTGGCGGTCTCTTCGGCGGTGATGTAGGGCACGTAGCGGACCCCGCCCTTCACTCCGGCGGTGGTCTCGAGGTAGCCCAGTCCTCCCTCCTCTATGGCCTTCCTTATGGTCTTTATGTCCTCGCTGATGCTGGACTTGGCGCAGTCAAAGGCCTCGGCGAAGCTTCCCAGGGAGTAGTCCCTGTTGGGATGCTCGGTCAGTATGTGGGTGATGGCGCAGATCCGCTCTATCTTCTTCATTTGCTGCCTTCCAGTATGAGTTCTCCGACTTTATAGATGTCGCCGGCTCCCATGGTGATGACTATGTCGCCGCGGTCGGCATTGTCCCTGACGAAGGAGGCCATGGCGGCGAAATCGGGTATGAACTGAACGTCCTTTTCGGGGTGTCTGGCCTTGATCTCGTTCATCAGGGCCCTGGATGAGAGCTTGTAAATATTCTTTTCCCTCGCCGCGTATATCTCGGCCAGTATCACCACGTCGGCGTCGGCAAAGGCGTCGGCGAACTGGGTGAACAGGGCGTTGGTGCGGGTGTAGGTGTGGGGCTGGAAGAGGCACCAGACCCGCTCGTGGGGCAGGTTCTGGGCCGCCGAGAGGGTCGCCTTGATCTCTGTGGGATGGTGAGCGTAATCGTCCACTACCACGACCCCGTCATCTGTCCTTCCTATGATGTCGAAGCGCCTCTGGGTGCCGGTGAACTTCTCGAGGGTGTCGGTGATGGTGTCGAGATCGACTCCCAGGTTGGAGCAGGCCGCTATGGCCGCCAGGCTGTTGGCAACGTTATGCTCTCCGGGTATGGCCAGCTGTATCTTGCGCTCGAAGCCGTCGGGGGTGTAGAGGTCGTAGGAGGTGTGGCCGTTCTCGTTGAAGCTGATGTTCTTGGCGTAGAAATCGCTGCTCTCATTGAAGCCGAAGCTTACGACCCTGCACTTTAGACCGCTGACCACCGACTTCACGAAGGGGTTGGAATCGTAGGCGAAGACTACTCCGTCGTCGGGCACGGTGTGCGCGAAGGTGGAGAAGGAGCTGGCGATGTGGTTGATGTCCTTGAAGTAGTCCAGATGGTCGGAATCGATGTTGAGTATGATCTCGGCCCAGGGACGCAGCTCGAGGAAGCTGTCCATGTATTCGCAGGCTTCGGTGACGAAGTATTCGCTGTTTCCGACCTTGACGTTGCCCTTGAACTCGCTGAGAATGCCGCCCACCAGTATGGTCGGCGAGAGCTTGGCGTTCTCGAGGATCAGGGAGACGATGGAAGTGGTCGTGGTCTTTCCGT
>JAFRWQ010000291.1 GCA_017437925.1 Bacillota bacterium | reverse complement strand
TTTCGGGCCGCCTTTTATTTGTCTTTAAGCCAGAGCCTCTTCCACTATCTTTCTCAGATAAGCAGTCTTTTCGGGATCCAGGTCCACCTCAGCCTCTTTTGCGGAACAGGGAAGGACCAGGCGGCGGACTCCGGGCTCGAAATCGAGCTTAAAGTCTATGCCTTTTGAATCAAGGCAGCTCAGGTCTTTTTTGCCCGAGAGCAGAGCCGCGAAGCAGCAGGCTATCATATAATCGCCCAGAGGGGAGGCATGCTCTCCGTCCTTAAAATACAGGTCTATGTCGGGGCGCTCATTGCGCGCCCGCTCGAAGAGCTCGCCCACGGGAGCCAGCATGGCCTTTTCCTTCTCTGCCAGCTTTCTGTAGAGGGCGGAATGGCGGGCGGCGTTCTCGGGAAGCTTTTTTTCTGCCCAGGGCATGTAGATGACGGGCTCGGTCCCTACCGACCTGCACATGGCGACTATCTTTTCCATATAGGGGGCGGTTTCCTCCTCGCCCGGGAAGGGATGGGCCTGCTGCTGTATCACGCAGCAGTCGTAGCCTCCGTATTCCAGGGCGAAGCGCAGGGACATGAACTCGTCGTAATGCCACTTGAGGGTCCTGCCGCCGTAGGCCTGCATGGTGACCTCGGCATCGGTTCCGGTCAGCTGACCGTACATGCGGGAAAAGCTTATGGGCATATCGTTGAAAAAGGTATGGCTGTTGCCGATAAACAATACTTTCATTATCTTACCATTCTGCCGGGTCTGCCGGGCGCGTTCAGCTTCTCCGGCCCTGTTCCGCTTATTGCCGGGATCCTGCTTACCAGTTGTGTATGACTTCACCCTCGTTGTTTCCTTCGGGGGGAGTGTCGTTATTGCCGCCCTCGTCGGGGGCCTGGGTCCTGTCGTCTCCCGCGGGAGGCTCGTCGGGCACCTGGGTCCACTCGCCTGTGTTGCCGGGTTCTGTGGTTCCCGGTTCGGTCGTGCCGGGCTCGGTAGTCCCCGGTTCGGTGGTGCCGGGCTCGGTAGTCCCCGGTTCGGTGGTGCCTGGCTCAGTGGTCCCGGGCTCGGTGGTTCCCGGTTCAGTTGTACCGGGTTCCGTTGTGCTGGGTTCGGTGGTCCCCGGCTCGGGAGGAATACCGGGATCGGTCACTCCGGGATCGACCGTCGGGTTATCGGGATCGTTGGGATCCTCTCCCCTGCCTCCGCCCTCGGGATCCTCGGGATCGACGGGCTCGGTGATCTCGGGTTCTTCAGTGGGTTCGGGCTCTATATCCATCGGGTTGTAGGCCGCTATTCCGCTGCCTATGGGCGATACGGGATACTGCCTCCTGTCGGGGTTGTGGACCGGGCAATAGAAGTCGGGAGCGTCGTAATTGGCGTCGGGCAGCAGTCCCACGCTGGCCTTCATGCCGGTGTCGACTATGAATTTCTCCCAGGAACTGCCGCAGGGCCTTACTATGCCCACCTTCTGGATGACGTTGTCGCAGTAGGGGGTCGCCAGGTATCCGGTCTCGGCGCAGACGTTGACGATCTTGTGGGAATCGTCCGTCTCATGAGGCTCGGTGCCTGCGATGAATATCTCGGAGAGAGAGGCGCCGCGGCTGTCGAGGCCCGAGTTGGGCCCGAGCTTCTTGCCCGAATACTTGTCCACCGTCATGCGGGTGAACTCGCCCTTCATCTCGAACTTCTTGTAATCCCCGTCCAGCGAGCAGACCGGGTCCATGACCTTCTTCCAGAGGGTAACGGCGCTGGAGCTGCCCTGCCTTAAGGATATGTTGACGTCGTTTCCTATCCAGATCGCGGCAGAGTACTTGGGAGTGAGGCCGCAGAACCAGATATCGTACTTTTCGGAGGTGGTTCCGGTCTTGCCGGCGGTCTCCGAGCTCTTCATCTTGGCGTTGGATGCGAGGCCGTTGGTAACGGTGGTCCTCAGTATGTCGGTCATCAGGGACGCCGCCGCTTCTCCCATGACCTGGTGGGTTATGGGCTTCTTCTCGACTATGACGTCTCCCCTCTTGTTGGTGATGGTGGTGTAGCAGATGGGTTCGGTGTAGGTCCCGTAGTTGCCGAAGGTGCCGTAGGCTCCGGTCATCTCAAGGGGCGAGATGCCGTGGGTCATGCCGCCCAGAGCCAGAGCCGAGGCGTTCACGTCGTTGACGGTGCCCGTGGTCACCAGGCTGGTCACTCCCATGCCCTGGAGCTGGTCTATGCACATCTGGGGATCCAGCTGCAGGTAGAGCTGCACCGCGCAGGCGTTGATGGACTGCTCCACGGCATGGCGCAGGTTGGTCATGCCTCTGTAGCCCGAGTACCAGTTCTTGGGCCAGACGCTGTTGCCCCTCTTGGTAGGAGCGTCGTCTAAAGGCATGGCGGCGGTGAAGTTTCCGAGGCCGTCGGCTCCCGCCTGAAGGGCGGTGGAGTAGACAGAGATGGGCTTGATGGAGGATCCGGGCTGGCGGGGCGAGGTCGCTCTGTTGAAGAGCAGCTTGCCCTCTATGCCGCGGCCTCCTATCATGGCCACCAGCTGGCTGGTGGTGTAGTCCATTATGGTCATGGCGGACTGGGGCTGCAGTATCCTCTGGTTCAGGCTGAAGTAGTCCTGACTGAAGGTCACCGTGCCGTCCTTGTTGGTGGTGAAGGCTTCGGGCCTGGCCTTGAAGTACTCGGCGCTGATTATGACGTCGCCTTCGGAGTTCCTGCTCTTGTAGTCGGCTCCTATGGCCCAGGTGCCTCCGCTGCAGCTGTAGAACTTCTTGTTCTCGACCTCGTAGAAGCCCTTGAATTCTATGCTGTAGTCGGTCTTGTCGCCAACTGTGGTGTTGTAGATGTTGAGCCTGTTGCCCTTGTAGATCAGCAGGTCTCCGTTGTCCTGCCACTTGAACTCGTCGGGCTTGAGGACGAAGTCTCCCTCCTCGTTGAACATGTTGGACTTGCTGTAGAGCAGTATCTTGCTGCCCTCCTGGTAGAGGACGTTGCCGGCCTTGTCCTTTCTTAAAGAGCCCACGTCGGGGAAGTTGTCCTCGTTGGCGTAGACCTCCTCGAGTATGTCCTGTACGGCGGTGTTGAGGGTGGAGTTTATGGTGAGTCCGCCCTGATACAGCAGCCTGGTGGCCTCCTCGTAGGTATAGCCCAGGTAGTTCTGGATATCCTCCAGTACGGTGTCCTTAACGTAGTCTACGAAGTAGGAGTACTTGCTGTATGTGGTGGCGCTGGCGCCGGGATTTATGTACTTTCTGATGCTGTCAGCCTTGGCGCGGGTCCAGGTGCGGTCGTCTATCTTGCCCTGGTCGTGCATGTTGTAGAGCACCAGGTTGATGCGGTCCTTGCTGGCGTCGTTGAAGTAGATTATCCAGTTGTCGTCCTTTGCGATGATGTCAAGGCTTTCGGGATTCTCGACGCTGCTCGCCGCCACCCTCTTTATGGGGGCGTAGGTGTTGGGGCTCTGGGGCAGGGCCGCCAAAGCCGCGCACTCCACCAGGTTCAGATCCTGAACGTCCTTCGAGAAATACGCCTCGGCGGCGGCCGCGACGCCGTTGGAGTTGTAGCCCATGTATACGGTGTTGAGGTAGGCTTCGAGTATCTGCTCCTTGGTCAGGGTATTCTCAATTACGACGGTGTAATATGCCTCCCTGATCTTTCTCGTCATGTCTCTTTCGCTCTTGACGTCGGCCAGGTAGAGGTTTCTGGCCAATTGCTGGGTTATCGTCGAGGTGCCGCCTATCCTGGAGCTTTCGCCGCTGAATTTCTGGACTACGGCGCCCACTATTCGTATGAAGTTAAAGCCGTGGTGGTCCCAGAAGGTCTTGTCCTCCGTACAGACGAAGGCGTTTATCAGGTCTTCCGGCAGGTCTTTGAACTCTATGTTCGTCCTAAGGGCGCCTCCGCTGTATATGTTTTCGAGGAACTCACCGTTGCTGTCCAGCAGCACAGAGTTCTCTCCCAGAAGGTCGTAGATGTTGTCCGGATTGATCTCGGGAGTGTCCCTGATGATGTCGAGGACCTTGTAGCCCACATAGCCGGCTGCGCCCATAGCGGCGACGATGCAGAGAAGGAAGAGCCAGTAAAGTATCTTGAGGCCCCAGAACTTGTGCCTTCTCCTCTTTTTCTTCTTGCCGTTTTTACCGTTCTTGCCGTCTTTTGTCTCGGCCGAAGCCTTCTTTGACTTCTTCGAGGACTTCTTTTTGCCCTTCGATGTCGTCCTGGCAACGGTCGATGCGGCTGCGGCGGCCGCGGCGGGCGCCGCAGCTTCTGCGGCAGGCTCAGCCTCTGCCTGAGGCTTTTCTTCGGACGCTTCGGGTTCTGTCGCCGCTTCGGTCTCCTTCGGAGCTTCGGAAGCTTCGGCAACTTCCGGCTCCTTAACGGGAGCCATGATGGTGGTCGCGGCGAGATCCGCGGCGGCAAAGCCGGCTGCGGCAAGAGAAGCAGCCCTTTCGGCATACTTTTCTTCGGTCTTTTCTGCTGCGGCTTCGGAAGAGGCCTTTCCCTCTTCGATGCCTTTCACGGCCTGCGCTTCTTCCCCTGATACGGCGCCGGCCGCGGCAGCGAAAACAGAGGCGGCGGAGTCTTCCTCTTCGGGAAGCTCTGCCATCATCTCGTTCATCCTCTGCTCCTGCTCCTTGGTAAATACCCTGGTGGTCCTGTCGTCTATGGACTTGGCCGCCGGGGCAGAGGCCTCAGCCTCGTGGTTTTCGTACTTTTTTGCCATGCGGTCGAAGGCCGCCAGCACTTCCCTTTCGTACTCTATCCCGTAGTCTTTTTCCATGTGTTCTACCCCTCGAATATGCTTTCGGCGAAGTCTTTGGGATCGAAGACCTTAAGGTCCTCCATGGCTTCGCCAACGCCTATGAACTTGACCGGAAGGTCCAGTTCGTCGGCAAGTGTGATGACTATCCCGCCCTTGGCCGTTCCGTCCAGCTTGGTCAGGATGATGCCGGAAAGATCCGCGACGCTGCCGAACTCCTTAGCCTGGGAGATGGCGTTCTTTCCGGTGGTGGCGTCCAGCACCAGCAGGGTCTCCCTGGCGGCGTCCGGATATTCCCTCGAGATGACCTTGTTCATCTTGGCCAGCTCGTTCATCAGATTGGTCTTGTTGTGGAGCCTGCCCGCCGTGTCGCATATGATCACGTCGGTGTTCCTGGCTTTTGCTGCCGCCAGTCCGTCAAAGATGACGGCGGAGGGATCGGCGCCTTCCTTGTGCTTTATGACGGGCACTCCCAGCCTCTCGCCCCAGACCGAGATCTGC
>JAFRWQ010000290.1 GCA_017437925.1 Bacillota bacterium | reverse complement strand
GCGGCAGCGCCGATAAAGATGAGCTGGCCTCTGCCCTGGAGAGCCTCCTCCCCCGCTACATGTGCCCAGGCGAATACATAAAGCTTGAGAGCTTCCCCCTGACTGCCAGCGGCAAGCTGGACAGGGCGGCCCTCAAGAGGAAATACATCCATGGAAAGCCTTAGGGACCCCAAAAGGCTCTCGGCCCTCATGACCGCGGCCCTTAAGAACAGGGCCCTCACCAACGGAAGGCTCTCTCCCGCCTCATACGGGCGGGCCCTTTCGGAAGGCAGGCTGAGCCTTGCCGAGGCAGGCGTAAGCTTCCTGCTCTTCGAGGACAGGGGAGCGTTCGGCCTGCTCAGGTTCTGGGTCTGTCCCGAAGACGAGGAAGAGGCCGTAAGCTTCCTGAAGAACTTCGAAAGCGAAAAGCCTCTGGTCCTAGAGACGGCCATGAAGGAAGGTGGTCCCCGCATGGCGGACCTCCTCAGAAGCCTTGAAAACGCGGGCTTTCATGAGGCTGTCTCGAGAAGGAGCATGAGCGCTCCGGCCGAGGATGTGCTTTCTAAGGCCGGCCCCCCGGCCTTCGCTCCCGAAGACTTAAGGCCCGAAGATCTCGAAGAAGCGTCGGCCCTGCTGGCGGCATCCTTCGATCCCCTGACCGGCTGCCTGCCCCTCGCCTCCGAGCTCGCAGAAGACATAAAGGACCGAAAGCTCACCTGCATAAGGGAAGAAGGCGCCATGACCGGCCTGCTTCACTTCGAAAGAAGCGGCAAAAGCCTTGAGATAAGCCACATTGCGGTAAGCAATAAGCGCAGGGGAGGGGGAAGGGCGAAGGCCCTCATAGCCTCGGCCCTGGCAGCTGAAGGCGCCGGGACCCTTAAGCTCTGGGTCAACGAAGACAACGAAGCCGGTCTTAAGCTTTACAAGAGTCTCGGACTTAAAGCCGGCGGCTCGGTATCGAAGGTCCTCGTCCGCCCTTTGCAAGGACCCGGTTTGGAATTATAATAGGATCAAAGCTTTGTGAGAAAGGATCGACCATGAGAGAAAAGGTCCTGGCCCTGCTGCAGGAGACCTGCCCGGGCATAGATTTCGAGAACGAAAAGGCCCTGATAGACGACGAGCTGCTGGCCTCCCTCGACATAATAACCATAGTGTCCGAGCTCATGTACCGCTTCGGCGTCGAGCTGGACGTGGACGACCTGCTGCCCGAGAATTTCAACGATCTGGACGCCATCACCGCCCTGGTGGAAGAACGCCTGTAAAGCGCTGTAATATCCATGAGCTTTACCTCGCTGCCCTTCCTCGCCCTGGTGCTGGGGGCCACGGTCCTCTACTATATCGCGCCCAAAAAGATACGGTGGCTGCTGCTTCTCGCGGCCAGCTGCTGTTTTTATGCCTCCGCGGGAAGGGGCGCCGCGATCTATCTCGGCGTCACCGTCCTTACGACCTACGGGGCGGGCCTTGCCATGCCGAAGATCGAAGGAAAGAAGAGGAGAAGGCTGCTTACGGCCCTTGTCTGCCTCATCAATTTCGGCCTTTTAGGCCTTGTCAAGTACTCGGGGCTGGGCCTCATAATGCCCCTGGGCATCTCGTTCTACACCTTCCAGTCCATAGGCTATGTGGTCGACTGCGGAAGAGGAAAGCAGGTCCCCGAAAAGAACCCCTTAAAATACGCCCTCTTCGTATCGTTCTTCCCCCAGATGGTCCAGGGCCCGGTGAGCCGCTACGGACAGCTGGCTCCCCAGCTCCTTGAAGGACGGCCTTTTGACGCGAGAAAGGTCAAGTACGGCATACAGCTGGCCATGTGGGGCTACATGAAGAAGATGATAATAGCCGACAGGGCGGGAGTAATAGTCTCCAAAGTATTCTCCGAACACCTTGATTTTCAGGGAAGCGTTACCGTAATGGCGGTCCTGATGTACTCCATCCAGATCTACTGCGACTTCTCGGGCGGCATAGACATCGCAAGGGGCGCCGCCGAGATGCTGGGCATAGAGCTCACCGAGAACTTCAGAAGGCCCATCTTCGCCCAGAGCCTCTCCGAGTACTGGAGGCGCTGGCACATAAGCCTGGGCAGCTGGATGAAGGACTACGTCTTCTATCCTCTGGTCCTCAGCAGGCCCTTCGTGCTCCTGGGAGGCGCGACCAGAAAGACCTTCAAGGGAAGGCTGGGCAAGATCATACCCACGGCCCTCGCCACCTTCGCCGTCTACTTCATCATAGGGATCTGGCACGGAGCCGGCCTAAAATACCTGGCCTTCGGCCTCTGGAACGGCTGCCTCATCAGCCTTTCCCAGCTCTTTGAGGGAGCGTCGGTCAAGATCAAAAAGTTCCTGAGGCTTAAGGAAAGCAACGTTCTCCTCGTCACCTTCCGCACCTTGAGGACCTTCCTTCTGGTCTTCATAGGCCGCTATTTCACCAGGGCGGACGACCTTCCGGCGGCCCTTTCCATGCTCAAAAGGAGCCTTCTTTCCTTCGATATCGCGGAGATCCAGGGTTGCTGGCTCGATCTGGGCCTTCAGTTCAGGGATTACATGATAATAGGGGCCGGGGTGCTGGTCCTCCTCATCATCGAGCTTTACCAGGAGAGGAACGGGTCCTTCAGGGAGCGCCTCGAGGACCGCTCCCCCTTCGTCCAGTGGCTGTACATCGTCGTCCCGCTGGTACTCATATACTTCCTCGCCATAGACCGCAGCGACTATATCGCTCCCGAATTCATATACAAGCAGTTCTAGACCATGAACAGGGAAAGACTCAGTTCGAAAAAATGGCTGGCCCTCTTCGCCTTCACCATCATACTTCTCGCGGGCCTGTACGCCGCCTTCAACTACCTGACCGACCCCTTCGGGGCCTTCGGGGACAGGCTGCTGCACTGGTGGAGCTACGATATGACCCAAAACCCCAGGGTCTCGAAGATCTCCTACCTTGAGCAGCATAAGGACGAGTACGACTCCTACATCATCGGAAGCTCAGCCTCCAGCTCTTTTCCCATAGACGAGCTCAACGAGTACAGCGGAGGCAAATGGTTCAACATGATAATGTACGGCTCCGACATGCTGGATGTGGAGCAGACCGCGCGCTGGCTCATGGAGAACTGCGAGGTCAAAAACCTGATGCTCTGCGTTCAGACCCACGATGCCATGCAGTACGACATAAACAGCGGAAAGCTCACCGACCTCATGCATTACAAGGCCGACGGCAGCAGCGCCCTTGAGTTTTACCGCCGCTACCTCTTCTGCGACTGGCGCTTCGGCAGTGCCAAGCTCAAGACCCTTAAAGAGGACAAAGAGAGCGGCTATCTTCAGGCCGCCTACGACTGCTTCGACCCCGATACCGGGGCTTACGACAAGAGCAAGAGGGACGTGGAGCCCATCTCAGACCTCGCCGAATACGTGAGCCGGGACGATTACAAGATCTTCGCAGCCTACCCGCAATATCATTACAACATCTCCTGCCTTGAGCAGTGTATGGAAAGCTTAAGGACCATAAAGGAGCTCTGCGAGGAGAACGGGGTCAATATGACCATAGTCTGCCCGCCCATGTACTCCGAGTACGTAAAGTATTACCAGCACGGCGACCTGATAAAATTCGGCGTGGAGCTTTCGAAGATAGGGGATTACTGGGACTTTACCATGAGCTCCGCCAGCTTCGAGCCCCGCTACTTCTATGACGAGACCCACTTCAGGAACTGCCTGGGGTCCATGGCTCTGGCCAGGATATACGGCAATGAGAACGCCTACATCCCCGAAGACTTCGGCTATTACATCAGAAGCGAGACCGCGGCGGCTGCCCTTGAGGCCGAGTACGCGGCTGCGCCCCTTCCCGAAGAGGAGTACAGCGTTCAGATACCCATCCTGACCTACCACGAGACCTACGAGCACCAGGGCGAGTACGGGATCACAACGGCCCTCTTTGAAGAGCACATGAAGGCTTTGAGCGAAGCCG
>JAFRWQ010000289.1 GCA_017437925.1 Bacillota bacterium | reverse complement strand
TGGAGCCTGCCGCGGCTCCCACGACAGCCTTGAAGGCCGAGAGTATGACGTTTACGACTATGCCTTTTATACTTGTATTGATGATTATTTTGCTGCGGTCCATGTTTTTTCTCCAAGTCTGGTTCTGCGCAATTTTTCCTTATATAACATTTTATAACCTGCTTTCCTCAAGCGCAAGAAAACTCTTCAAAAGGCCCATCCGCTAATGTATAATCATAGGGCGGCCGCGAAGAGGCCGCCGAAAGGATAAGGCGGAAGAGCCGCCGGGTGGAAAGCGTGAACATGTACTGGCCCATAGCCATCATAGTGACCTCCAACATCTTCTATCACATATGCTCAAAGCAGGTGCCCCAGGACGTGGACCCCATGGCGTCCCTCACCGTGACCTACGTGGTCTCGGCCCTGACGGCCCTGTTAATGTTTTTCGTGCTCAATAAGGGGCAGGCATCGCTCTTAAGAGAGTATTCCGCCATCAACTGGACCAGCTTCGTGCTGGGCATAGCCATAGTGGGCCTTGAAGTGGGCTGCATATACATGTACAGAGCGGGCTGGAACATCAACACCGGCTACATGTTCGAAAGCGCCATCTTCGCTGTGGCTCTGCTCTTCATAGGAAAATACCTCTTCGGAGAGCCTCTGACCGCGACAAAGCTGGCGGGAGTCGCCGTATGCATGGCCGGCCTCTGGCTCATGAAGAAGTAAGGTTTTCGGAGGATATCATGGGACTTGACAAATACTGCAAAATAAAGCTCGGAAGGCGCTTTGAACCGGGCGCGCGCAACCTCATAAGCGACGTTGACGGGGTCACCGCAGGCCACTTCACAAGGAGCAGCGAGGACGGCAGCGTCAACACCGGGGTCACCGTGATAATGCCCCATCGTGGCAATATCTTCAGGGAGAAGCTCTTCGCGGGGAGCGCCGTCATCAACGGTTTCGGAAAGACCGCGGGCCTTGTCCAGATCGATGAGCTGGGCACCCTGGAAAGCCCCATTTTCATGACCAACACCCTCTCGGTGGGCAGGGTCCTCACCGGGGCTGTCAAATATATGCTTTCCCAGTGCCCCGAGATAGGCGATACCACGGGTACGGTCAACTGCCTGGTCACCGAGTGCAACGACGGCTATCTCAACGACATCAGAGGCCTTCACGTCGAAGAAGAAGACGTGTTCAAGGCCATAGAAAACGCCTCCGCAGACTTTGAGGAGGGCGCTGTGGGCGGCGGAAGAGGCATGAAGATGATGGGCCTGAAGGGCGGTATAGGCTCCGCCTCGAGGCTCTTTACCGCAGGGGAAAAGCAGTACGTCATCGGAGCCCTCGCCATGACCAACTACGGGTCAATGAGGGATCTCACCATAGCCGGCGAAAAGGTGGGGGAGAGGATCTCCAAAGAAAGAAGCGAAGACAAGGGATCGTGCATCATAGTGATCGCGACCGACGCCCCTCTTACCGACCGCCAGCTGAGAAGGCTCGCAAACCGCAGCGCCCACGCCCTCGCCAGGACCGGCTCCTATTCGGGCAACGGCAGCGGAGACGTCGCCATAGCCTTTTCCACCGCCAACCGCATCCCCCACGAGCAAAAAGAGGCAGTGCTTGAGATAGCCTGCCTCCATGAGGATAATATGTCTGTCGTCTTTGAAGCGGGGGTAGAGGCCATGGAAGAGGCCCTGATATCGTCCCTTGTTCATGCGGACACGACCGCGGGCTTTAAGGGCAGGGCGCTCAAAAGCCTCAAAGAGTATTACTGACGCTTTGTCTCAGCGTCCTTGAGCTCCTCTTTGCTGTAGGGATCCTGTCCCCAGGTGAAGGACATGCGCCTGGTGAAGCGCTCTTCGTCCGGGTCGCTGAGCTTGAGCTTGGGAAGCTCTTCGTCCACCAGGTCTTCGAGTTTTAAGGGCACGTAGTCGCTGAAATCGGTCTTTTCCTTTACCGGCTTTTCGAGATCGCTGATAATGGAAGCCCTGTCCACGGGGCTTTCTTTTTCCGACATCAGTTCGACCTCGGGAAGGTCGGTACTCTCAAAGCCCATGTCAGCCTCGGCTTTTTCAAGGTCTTCGAGATTGACGGCGGCAAGGGACGCGGGGATCTCGGCTTCAGTCTTTTCCTCATCTTCGCCTTCCGAGCCTACGGCGCTGCGAAGGCTGGGTATGGCCGTGGGCCTCTGCCAGGAGGGCCATTTGCCGGGGTCGGCGGCCCCTTCGGTGCTCTTGGCGACGGCGGCCTTGATGACCGCTTCGTCGGAAAAGCCCAGCTTATCGGCGATGCGCCTGATCTCTTCGGCTTCGTCGCTGCTTATGGGCCTGGTGTCTCCGGGCTGGGGCTTTCTCGAGGCCTTGGAAAGCTCTCTTTCGAGCCTTTCGGCCTCAAGCCTCGCCTGCTTTGCTTCCTTCTTCTCTTTCTTCATCTCGGCCAGATTGAGGTCGCGCTCCTCCTTGGTGAGCCTGCGGAGCCTGTTGCGCTGCTTCTTCTTGTTTTCGGCGTCGGCCTTCTTGGCCATGGTCCTGGCGCGGGCTTCCTCTTCTTTTTGAGTCGCGGCCCTCTTTTCCATGTACATCGAGTAGACCAGCATGCTGAAGCCGTTGACTATGAACGCGGCTCCGACCATTATCATGGTGGGGGTCGCGAGGGACAGCTTTGGCATCATCATGACCACGCCCATGATGGCGGTGATTATGGACAGGGGCATGACCCTGGCCCAGTCGGAGGGGCGGTATCTGCTGACGTCGAGGGCCTGGGAGAGGCGGGTGGCGCCGGCTATGCAGGTGAAGCTTCCGAAGAACATGGAGAGCATGGCGTCGCTTACCTGGTTGTTGAGGACGGCGAAGCCGAACATCATGTCCACAAGGCCTTCGACCAGCACCGTGTCGGTGAGGCGGTTCTTCTTGCCCGAGGCTATGTAGGCTCCCGCGATGCAGGCTCCGGCCAGCACCATGAGCGCGCCGGCGGGGAAGGCCAGGCTCGCGAAGCTGTAGCTTATGAAGACGAAGCAGAGGGCTCCCGTCAGCACGTATATGATCCCTGCAATTACCGTTAGTATGCGCATCTATCTTTCCTTAGCCCTTTAGGGGCTTTTATCTCATCAAAAGGGGACATTCCCCATTAAAACAATATATTATAACACATCGGGCGCGGTATTTGGATAGGGGCTCACAGTTTTTTGATTTAAAGCCGCCGCTGTGGTATTTTATATATGTATGAAGGGTCCCGCGGGGACCCGGACTGGGGTTTACAATGTCAGGCAATATATACGACACAGCTGTAATAGGGGCGGGAGCCTCCGGGCTCATGGCCGCCATCTTCGCTTCAAAGGGCGGAGGGAAGACCGTGGTGCTGGAAAAGCGGCAGGAACCGGCCCTGAAGCTCTACGCCACCGGCAACGGACGCTGCAATTATCTCAACGCCGGGGCTTCGGCCTCCTCATATCACAGCGGAGAGGACAGCGGCAGCATACTTCCCGCGGCAGCCCGGCAGATATATGACGGCTGTCCCAAAGACCTGGTGAGGGTCTTCAAAGACCTGGGCGTCGAGCCGGCCGAAGAGGACGGCGGCAGGCTCTATCCCAGAAGCTTTCAGGCCGTTTCTGTCGTGAGGGCCCTGGTATCGGGAGCGAAAAGGCAGGGAGTGCGCATAGCCTGCGGCTTTGTGGCCGCGTCGGCAGTTAAGACCGACGAAGGCTTCCTCATAAGCTCAAAGGACGGCAGGAGGGTCATGGCGTCTTCGCTGATCCTTGCCTGCGGGGGCAAGGCCGGCATACAGTACGGCTGCTCCGGCGACGGCTACGCCATAGCCTCGTCCTTCGGCCACAGGATAGTAAAGCCCATACCGGCCCTTACGGGGCTCATCTGCAGCGAGAATCTCAAAGCCCTCGCCGGGGTGAGGGCCAAGGGCAGGATAAGCCTGGTGAGCTTCATGGGCGGAGCCTCGACCATAGAGGGAGAGGACAGCGGAGAGATTCAGTTTACCTCCGACGGGCTTTCCGGCATATGCACCTTTAACGTCAGCAGGTATTTCCGCGTCAGGGAGGGCGTAAGCTTCATTGCGGAGCTGGACCTGCTCACCGAGTACAGCGAGCTGCGCTTAAGGGAGCTTCTGCTGGAAAGAAGGGTAAAGTTTGCGAAAGAGCCTTCGGACATGCTGCTTCTCGGGCTTCTTCCCGCAAAGCTCGCCGTCTACATACTGGCAAGGGCGGGCGTTGAGGATCCCTGCGGGACCCTCTGCGGCGCCCTGAGCACCGAGGCCGTTGAAAAGCTGGTGCCTTTGTGCAAGGAACTGGCCTTCACGGTGACCGGGACCAGGTCCTGGAAGGATGCCCAGGTGACCTCCGGCGGAGTGAGCCTGGAGGACGTCGATCCCGACACCCTTGAATCGAAAAAGGTCCCCGGCCTCTTCTTTGCCGGGGAGATACTCGATATAGACGGGCCCTGCGGAGGCTACAACCTGACCTGGGCCTTCGCCGGCGGCAGGTCCGCCGGCAGCGCCGCAGCGAAAAGGGGCGGCGCCGAACTGAGATGATAAGGATACACGAGATAAAACTGAGGGCGGGAAAGCCCGAGAGCAGGCTGGTCGCCGCGGCGGAAAGGCGCCTGGGCCTTGAAAGAGGGTCCATCGCGGCCGTAAAGATCGCCAAAGAATCTCTCGACGCCAGGGAAAAGCCCGATATATTCAGGGTCTTCAGCCTCGATCTGGTGACGGAGCTAACCGATGAGGAGCTTCTCGCCGCCGCCGAAAGGAACAAGGTCAAGGCCGGCGTCGCAAACGAAGAACCTTACATTTTAAAGCCCGCCGAAAGGAGTTTTGAGGAAAGGCCCGTGGTCTGCGGCTTCGGTCCCTGCGGCATATTCGCGGCTCTCGCCCTTTCCATGTACGGGGCGAGGCCAATAGTGCTCGAAAGGGGAGCCTCCATGGAAAGGCGCATAGAAGCTGTCGAGCGCTTTTTCGCGGAGGGGAAGCTGGATCCCGCCGCCAACGTCCAGTTCGGCGAAGGGGGAGCGGGTACCTTTTCCGACGGCAAGCTCACCACCGGCACCAAGGACCCCGCTCACCGCTTCATCATGGAATGCTTCGTCGAGGCGGGAGCTAGCCCCGATATACTGTACAAAAGCAAGCCCCACATAGGCACCGACGTTTTGAGAAGGGTGGTCGTGGGCCTTAGGAAGAAGATCGAAGATCTGGGCGGAGAGCTGCGCTTCGGCTGCGAGATGAAGTCCCTCGACATAGAGGAGGGCAGGGTAAAGGGCCTTTGGCTTGCCGACGGCGAGTACATAAAGACCGACACTGTGATACTCGCTCTCGGCCACAGCGCGAGGAACACCGTGAGGACGCTTTACGGCCAGGGCCTTAAGATGGAGCAGAAACCCTTTTCGATGGGCGTTCGCATAGAGCATCCCCAGAGCCTGATAGATCTTTCCCAGTACGGCTGCGAAAGGGATGAGCTTGCCCTTCCTCCCGCCGACTACAAGCTGGCGGTCAGGACTGCGGAGGGCAGGGGAGTCTACACCTTCTGCATGTGCCCGGGAGGCTACGTGGTAGCCGCGGCTTCCGAAGAAGGGGGCCTCGTTACCAACGGCATGAGCAACAGCACGAGGGCCGCGGAAAACGCCAATTCGGCCCTGCTGGCCGACGTGAGGATCAGCGACATGCCTTCGGACCATCCTCTGGCGGGCCTTGAACTGCAGGAGAAGTACGAGCGCCTGGCGTTTAAGCTGGGAGGCTCCGCTTACAAAGCTCCCTGCGAGACCGTGGGCGATTTCCTGGAAGGCAGAAGGGCTGAGGATCAGAAGGGCTTTACCGGCCTTGAGCCCGTCCTTCCCAGCTACAGGCCGGGAGTCGTAAAGGCCGATCTAAGGGAATGCCTGCCCGCTTTTGTGTGCGACGCTCTGGCGGAGGCTCTCCCCCTGCTGGATAAGAAGCTGAGAGGCTTCGCTTCGCCCGACGCTGTCATGACCGCTCCCGAGACCAGAAGCTCCGCCCCTTACCGCATAAAAAGGGACGCCTGCGGCAGAGCGCTGGCGTCCGACGGTTCGGTCATAGAAGGCCTTTATCCTTCTGGAGAAGGGGCCGGCTACGCGGGGGGCATAATGTCCGCCGCCTCCGACGGCCTTCACCAGGCCGAGCGCAGCGCCATGAAGCGCTGAGCCCGCCCGGCGGAACTTTTATACGAGAAGACTTTTGCCCGTCATTTCGGCGGGCTTTTCCATGCCCATGAGCTGAAGCAGGGTGGGGGCAAGGTCGCAGAGAGCGCCGCCTTCGGCGAGGGTATAGGGCTTATCGCTCACCAGTATCAGGGGCACCGGGTTGCATGAGTGGGCGGTCATTACCGCTCCGTTCTCATCAAGCATCTGGTCGGCATTGCCGTGGTCCGCGGTGATGAGCATCTCTCCGCCCGCCTTCCTCATGGCGGCGTATATGCGTCCGACGCAGGTGTCGACGGCCTCGACGGCCTTTACGGCGGCTTCAAACACTCCTGTGTGGCCCACCATGTCGCAGTTGGCCAGGTTCATGATGATCAGGTCCTGCTTTCCCTCTTCTATCTTCTCTATCACCCTGTCGGTGACCTCGTAGGCACTCATCTCGGGCTGAAGATCGTAGGTGGCGACCTTGGGGGAGGCGATCAGTATGCGCTCCTCGCCCTCGTAGGGGGCTTCTCTTCCCGCGTTGAAGAAGAAGGTGACGTGGGCGTACTTTTCGGTCTCCGCTATGCGCAGCTGGGTCTTACCGGCGGCGCTCACCCAGGCGCCGAGGATGTTGTCAAGGCTCTGGGGCTTAAAGGCTATGGAGACGTTGGGGATGGTGGCGTCGTAGGTGGTGAAGCAGACGTATTTCAGGTCCTTGGGGAACTTCTTCCTCTCAAAGCCGTCGAAATCCGGGTCCACAAGGGTCCGGGTGATCTCCCTCGCCCTGTCGGGCCTGAAGTTGTAGAAGATCATGCTGTCGCCGTCCTCTATGAGGGCGACGGGCTTTCCGTTTTCCCATACGCAGCCGGGGATGACGAATTCGTCGTTCTCGTCGTTTTCCCTTGCCAGTTCAAGGAGGCCAAGGGCGGAATCCGCCTTTCTGCCTTCTCCCAGGGTGTAGTTGTCGTAGGCGAGGACGAGCCTCTCCCAGCGCTTGTCGCGGTCCATGGAGTAGTAGCGGCCGCTGACGCTGGCGATCTTTCCGCAGCCGATCTCCTTCATGTGGTCTTCGGCGATCTTTATGTACTTTTCGGCGCAGCGGGGAGGAACGTCCCTGCCGTCCAGGATAGCGTGAAGATAGACCTTTTCAAGGCCCAGCATCTTCGCCATGTCCAGCAGGGCAAGGATATGGGTCATGTGGGAGTGGACTCCCCCGTCGGAGAGCAGGCCCATCAGGTGAAGGGACTTTCCGGTCTCTTTGGCCCTCAGCATGGCGGCCTTAAGGTCTTCGTTCTCAAAGAAGCTTCCGTCCTTCACCGCGTTGGTGATCTTGCTCAACTCCTGCCAGACTATGCGTCCGGCTCCCATGTTGGTGTGTCCCACCTCGGAGTTGCCCATCTGGCCCTCGGGAAGGCCCACGAATTCTCCGCTGGCGTTAAGGGTGGCGTGGGGATATTCGGCCCACAGCCTGTCTATGTTGGGCTTTTTCGCAGCCTCAACGGCGTTGCCCGGCCCCTTGGGAGCCAGTCCGTAGCCGTCCATTATCAAAAGCATTACAGGTCTTTTCATGTTTTTACCTCCGTCAACACAAAAGTATATCATAAAAAGCTCTGAAGAAGTAGGGAATAGAGCAGGTTTCGGCGGAAAATGAGCGGAGGGTAAATACGCCGAAAAACTTTCGGTCTGGAGTATACGGCGGATATTTACACCGTTAGATTTCAATGAAGTTCACCGATAAAGAATTACAGTAAACCGAAGATCTTCCTGCGGCGCCTTGCTGAGACCCCGGCAATTTGACACCCTCCGCCGCCTTATGGGACGAAAACATCCCCGGGTTATGGTATAATAAAAAAGAAAACGCCATGCCGACGGAGGAGAGACATGCCCTGGACTGAAAGACAGAAAGACGCCATAGAGAGCAGGAACGAGACTCTGCTGGTTTCCGCTGCCGCGGGTTCCGGCAAGACCGCCGTGCTGGTCGAGAGGGTCATGGGCCTCATCATGAACGACAGGGTGGGCCTTGACCGCATGCTCATAGTGACCTTTACCAACGCCGCGGCCGCCGAGATGAAGGAAAAGATAGGGACCCGCATCAGAAGGTCCCTGCAAAAGGACGATCTCAGCCCCGAAGACAGGCGCTTTTTAAGGAGCCAGCTGGCCGCCATGGGCAGCTGCAACATCTCCACCTTCCACAAATTCGCCATAGAGGTGGTGCACCGCTATTATCACATCATCGGAGTGAGCCCCGATCTTGCGGTATGCGATGAGTCAAGGGCAGAGATATTAAAGCGCGAGGCCATGGACGAGCTCTTCGAGGAGCGCTTCGCCTCGGGCGACGGGGAGCTAAGGTTCTTCCTTGACCGCTATTCCGGCTCCAGAAGCGACGAAGAGGCCAGGAATATGATACTGGGCTTCAGGGACGTGATGATGAGCCTTCCCGAGCCCGAAGAGTGGATGAAGAGCCTTGAAGACGGAACGCTTCTCGATGCCGAAGTCTTCGGGGGCATGGTAAGAGACATCATATCAAGAAGCCTTGACGACGCGAAGCTCATGCTCCGGGAGGCCGGAAGGCTGCTTAGAGAAGGCCCGGCGGATGTCGGACTTCCCCCCGCCTTTTCCTATGCAGAAAAGAACGCGGCCGACATCTCCGCCGTCGACAGCATGAAGGACGCCCTGCTCAGATCCCCCGAAGAAGCAGTCTCAATGGCCGCGGGCTGCAGGTTTATGACCATGAGCGGCAAGAACGCCGATAAACCGTCCTGGGAATACGTCAGGGAAAGGGTACAGGCCCTGAGGAAAGAGGCCAAGGCCCTCATAGGCGACATGACCGACATGCTCGAGGGATACACGGACGGGCTTCTGGAAAAGGAAAAGGAGGCCATGCTGCCGGTCCTCAGGACTCTGTG
>JAFRWQ010000288.1 GCA_017437925.1 Bacillota bacterium | reverse complement strand
GGATGTGGGTGGTGCTCTCAATCAGCACGAAAAGTTCGGCCATCCGTATCCGGCCTGCCTTTTTTATTGTATCACATGTCCGTCCGGACGCAAGGGGACGTTCATGCCGAATGATCCTAAGGAATGACTGCGGTCCGGCCAAAAGCCCTCTATAAAAGGCGCCCTTTTATAGGCATTCATCATAAAAGCCGCTGCGCCTTCAATGATATAATCAAAATGTGTTTACAGAAGCACTTTAAGCTTCCGCACGAAAGGATGATAAACATGGCCAATCTGGATCTGCCCGCCGCCTTTGAGGAATTCGCCGACGCGAGAAAAGCCGGCTTCATGACTATGAAGAACGCCAAGGAGGGCGGAAAGCTCGTCGCCGGGACCTTCTGCGCCTTCACTCCCCATGAGCTTTTGGACGCCGCGGGCTTTTATTCCGTCAGCCTCTGCGGGATGAGTCCCGAGACCATTCCCGCCGCCGAAACTCAGCTGCCCAAAAACCTGTGTCCGCTGATAAAATCCAGCTACGGCTTCTATCTCACCGACAAATGCCCCTACACCTACTTCGCCGACCTCATCGTGGGCGAGACCACCTGCGACGGCAAGAAGAAGATGTACGAGATGCTGGGCGAAGGAAAGAACGTATACATACTGCACCTCCCACAGGGGGTGGAGCTTCCTCAGGCGAAGGAGATGTGGGTCGCGGAGCTCAGACGCTTCAAAAAGTATCTTGAGGATACCTTCGGCGTCGTCATCACCGACGACCGACTCAGAAAGGCCTGCGAAACCAGAAACAGGCTGAGGACTGCCAAGAGGGAGCTTATGGAGCTGCTGGCTGCCGATGTCCCGCCCATCTCGGGCACCGAGCTCTACACCTTCCTGGACGGCCTGGGCTTCAAGTTCGATATAGAGGACGCCATCAGCAGGGTCAACGAGCTCAAAGACGGTATCAGCGTCATGAAGAGCGATCAGGTGAACCCGAAGGGCAGGCGCATAATGGTCACCGGCTGCCCCATAGGAGGGGTCTTTAAAAAAGTGGTCGGCGCTGTTCAGGCTGCGGGAGCCAATGTGGTGTGCTTTGAGAACTGCGGAGGCATAAAGCCCGTCATGAGCCTCATAGATACCGAAGCGGATGACATCTTCGAAGCCATGGCCGATCACTATCTGAATATAGGATGCTCGGTCATGACCCCCAACAAGAGGCGCATGGAGTCTCTCCCGCCCCTGTTTGAGAAGTTCCGCATCGACGGAGTCATAGATACCGATCTTCAGGCCTGCCATACCTACATCATCGAAGGATATACGGTGAAGAAGGTCTGCAGGGAGCACGGGATACCGTACATGCAGCTGGAGACCGACTACTCCCAGTCGGATGCCGGCCAGATAAACACCAGGATCTCGGCCTTCATCGAGACTTTAGAGTAATGTACGGGATAGGCATAGACATAGGTTCCACCAGCGCTAAGGTCGCCGTGATGGACAGCGGCGGAAAGACTGTATTCACCGATCTGAGGCCGACCGGCTGGTCCGGAAGGGATACGGCGGAAGACATAAAGGCCCTGCTGGACGGCATGGGGTTTACCTCCTGCTGCAGGACGGTCGCTACCGGTTACGGCCGGATCTCCGTACCCTACGCCGATAAGACCATCACCGAGATCACCTGCCACGGGAGAGGCGCCTTCAGGCTCTTCGGTTCCCCGTCCATGACGGTCATAGACATAGGCGGCCAGGACACCAAGGTCATGAATGTGGAAGACGGCAGCGTGACGGACTTTTTGATGAACGACAAGTGTTCCGCCGGGACCGGCCGCTTTCTGGAGGTCATGGCGACTGCCCTGGGCCTTTCCATAGACCGGCTATGCGACGCAGCGTCAAAAGGCTCGGGCACATCGATCAGCTCCATGTGCACGGTATTCGCCGAATCGGAAGTCATAAGCCTTATAGGCAGAGGAGAACCGAGGGAAAACATAGCCTTCGCCATAGTGGATTCCATAGTCCAAAAGGTGGCGGCACAGGCGGGAAGGCTATCGGGCCTCGGCAAAGACGTATTCCTTACGGGAGGCCTCTGCGACTGTCCCTATGTGGTCAAAGCCCTGTCTGACACTCTGGGACGCCCGGTGTCGACCTGCCCCGAGGCCCGCTACGCAGGGGCCATAGGAGCCGCCGTAAGCGCTCTTAAGCTTAAATAGAGTAATATATCAAAAAGAAACGCCCCGGGCTTCTCCGGGGCGTTTTCGCGCGTTCTATGCTTTTGTGCGGCTTATGAGCTACCTCTTGCCTCTCCTCTGGTAAGCCCTGGCGAGGCCGCCTTCGGATGTTTCCCTGTAGCGCTGATTCATGTCCAGGCCGGTATAATACATGCTCTTGATGGCGATGTCGTAGCTTATGTTTCTGGTACCGGTGAGGAAGTAGGCTATGTTGGCCGAATTGATAGCCCTCATGGCTGCTACGGCGTTGCGCTCTATACAGGGTATCTGCACCAGTCCGCAGATCGGGTCGCAGGTGAGGCCCAGATGGTGCTCCATGGCGACCTCGGCGGCGTACTCTATCTGGTCCATCTGGTAGCCGAACATCTGCCCGCAGGCCGCGGCGGCCATGGAACAGGCTACGCCCACCTCTGCCTGGCAGCCGCACTCCGCTCCGGAGACCGAAGCGTTCTGCTTTGCCAGCTCTCCGAAGAGCCCGGCGACGCCCAGAGCCCTGGCTATGTCCATCTCGCTGAGATCCCTCTTGGACTCGAAATAATAGAGCACGGCGGGGAGCACTCCGCAGGCTCCGCAGGTGGGGGCGGTGACAACTATGCCGTTGTCGGCGTTCTGCTCGCTGACCGCGTAGGCGTAGGAGCAGACCTTCTGGCACTCGACCAGCTCGGCGTGCTTGTTCTCGACTATGTGCTCGAAGAGATACTTGGCCTTGCGCTGGACGTGGAGCCCTCCGGGAAGCTCTCCGCTGCGGGAGAGACCCTCCTCCACCGCGGCCTTCATGTGATGCCAGACGTCGATGAGGAAGTCCCAGATCTCCTCTCCCTCGTTCAGCTCTATGTATTCGGCCAGATCGACGTGCCTGAAGGCGCAAAAGCTTGAGATCTCAGCGAAAGAGTTCTCCATGTAGACCTCTTCCTCAGCTCCTGCGTCGGGTCTTCCTTCTATGACTATGTCGCCTCCTCCTATGCTCTCGACCCTCATTTCGGCAATCTTTTCGCCGTCCTTGTAAGCTTCAAGATCGAGGGTATTGGGGTGCTTCATGTCGGCCGGGTCTTCGGCCGCGAAAATTACCTCGCAGGGCAGAGGGGCGAAGCCTCCCTTGACGGCCTTGTCGGTTCCGTGGCCCTTGCCTGTCTTTGAAAGGGAACCGTAGAGCACGACCCTGAAGCTGTCAGCTTCGGGATTCTCCGACTTGAATATACCGGCGGCCTTTGCTGGCCCCATGGTATGGGAGCTGGAGGGGCCCACGCCTATCTTGTATACATCTCTTATGGACTTCATCTCGTATCCTTTCTCCGTCCGAGGGCAGGAAAACGTTATTTAAAGCAGAATCTTGAAATCTCCGAAATCGAAGGCTCCGGCGCCTTTTTTGAGCAGGCCCTTCTCATACAGTTCGTCGAAGGCCCGGGCTGCCCTTTCGGCCAGCTCGCCTGTCCTGTCAAGGCTGTTATGGCCGGGAAGCAGTCTTTCTGCCTCAAGTTGCGCTATGCGGTTCATGGAAGCTCTGTAGGCTAGGGGATCACTGCCGGGAATGTGGGAATAGAGGGTTCCGTCGTAGAGCAGGTCTCCGCAGAAGAGGTACTCTCTCTCCGCCTCGTAAAAACAGCAGGAGCCGGGGCTGTGTCCGGGAGTGTGCATGACCTTAAGGACCCGTCCTCCCAGGTCTATGATGTCGCCGTCCTCTATTGCGAAGTCGGCTCCGCCGTCGTAGACGGTGTAAATGGATTCGTCAAAGCCCTCGGGAGCCTTCCAGCCGTCCTCATGAAGCCTGTCGAGCAGCTGCTTTCTTGTCATCGGATTGTATCCGCTCACCAGGCCCAGCTCAAGAGGGTGTATCGCGATGCGCTCAAAGTCCCAGTGGCTTCCCACGTGGTCCCAGTGGGCGTGGGTGGTGAGCACGGTCATGGGAAGATCGGTGAGCTTAAGGACCAGTTCTCCCATGCTGAAGACCCCGAGCCCTGTGTCTATCAGAGCCGCCCTCTTTTCGCCCAGCACCAGATAGGAGTGGGGATCCTCCGGGTGGAGGGGCTCGCATATGGCGAATGTCTCGCCGTCTATCTTATGCACCTTGTACCAGTCCATGCCGTCCGTCCTTTCGGGAAGAACATCTCTTCACATATATCATGATAACACAAAAGGCGCCGTATTGCACACGGCGCCTTTCTTTAAAGTTTTGTTTTGTTCCGGCTGATAGCCCTGCCCTACTGACAGGCTAGCTTCTGAAGGACCTCCAGGGTCCTGGGCCAGTTGGCGTTCAGTTCTATGTTCACTTTCTCTACGTAGCTCTCGGGCTCGTGAATGCTCTTCTCTGTGTGCCAGATGTAATATATCCTGCTCTGAAGCCCCGACAGCTCGTCGTAGAGCTTTTGATCCATGCTTCCGTGCCTGATGTCCAGGTCAAGGTAGTACCACGTATACCTGGAGGCGCTGTCCGAGAGGACCTCGTAGGGAAGCGCTTCGTAGTCCTCCCTTATCGCCCTGAGCAGTTCAAGCTTCTGCTCCTGAGAGGCGTAGGTCAGGGCTTTATCCACCTTCGCGCTGTTCTCTTCGTTCAGGACCTCCTTTACGGAGGCGGGAGGCTCCGTTCCGTCCTTGTACTCCCAGTCGTAGACGAAGAAGCTTCCGCGGATATCGGCGTCGCGGGACCTTGCCTCGAGCCCCTCGAAAACGGCGCTCCTGCGGCCCATCACCATGGCCTTAAGGGCCTCGGAATCCTGAAGCTCCCTGCCGGGGATCCTGAATTCCCTGGTGACCTTCCTGCCGTTCTTAAGGGTGTACTCAATGTCCAGGTATCTCCAGCCCTGACCATCGTAGTCATCGGCGAAGAGGTCCTTCCCGTCCGAGGTCTCCCACTTCTTGTACTTCTCCTTGTTGGCGACGACCTGCCTGTGAAGCTCGGCCGCCAAGGCTATGCCCTCTTCGTCATCCATGACATAGGGAGCTCCGAAGTTGTAGGAGTAGTTCTGAAGCGTCACGCTCTTTACATCCGAGACCTTGGGGACCCTGTTCTCAAAGCCGGTGACGTCGAAGATGTAGCAGCCCAGCACCAGGGCCATCATGATGACCGAGGCGACGAGGGGCTTTACTATGCCGCCGTCGAAGATCCTGGGAGTCTTTCTCACGATCATCTGGGCGACTATGAAGCAGCACAGGCCGCTCACTATGTAGCCCCAGAGGCCGAAGGAATCGTTGAACAGCAGTCCCACGGCGCTGGTTCCCAGAAAGACCAGAAGCAGGCCTATGATAAAGCTCATCGAATTAAAGACGTAGCTGTCGCCGGTCTTCTCGTTGGGCCTTCTCTGATACACTTTCCAGGCCAGGACCGCGATGAGGGCCGCGGCCGCGACGAATGCCAGTGCGCTGAGGGCGAGCTTGATCGCTCCGGGGCTTCCCGCCTGCCTCAGCTCCTGGATGTTGTTCATTATGTAGTAGGTGACGGGATGGAGCCTGCCTACGTTCAGCCAGCTTGCCTGGTTTTCGTTAAACCCGTAGAGATAGACACAGCAATAGGCGTAGTGGGCCAGTATGCAGGCCTGGATCACCAGGTTCAGGGCGCAGCAGGTGAGAAGGCTGATCACTGTGTTTCCGCTGATCACGGCGCCCATGCTCGATACCGCGAAGATGAAGAACATCTCCAGCATGCTTATGACGAGCCACAGGAGTATGCCCTGAACGCTCCAGCTGAGGACGGACCCGCTGTTCGTCATCTCAGCGGAGATGTCCTTAAAGCTGAGCACATTCCCCAGCTTCATGACCAGCATCACCAGGGCGTTGAGCGCGAGAGGCGCCCAGGACAGGCAGAGGCCCGAGACGAAGTTGGTGACGAAAAGGGTGGTCCTTGAGAAGGGCAGCGAGTGCATGACGCCGGCGCTGTTCATCCTGTAAAGATAGGAGAACACCGAAACGCAGAGCACCACGGGGACGGCGCAGTTGAGCAGCAGGAAACCGAAGTTGAAGTTGCACAGCATCTCCCTCGCCGTGAATACGCTGGCGTTTTCCCTCGAAAGCAGCACGAAGGGTCCGCACATGAAGTACACGAGGGACGCGACCGCCGATATGGTCCAGAACCTCTTGATGTTTTCTTTGAAAAGGGCTTTATTCATGGTTATTGCCCTCCATTTCGTATATGAAGATCTCTTCGAGGCTCATATCCGAAAGCTCGGTCTGAAGCTCGTCGAGCCTTCCCTCAAAGCCTATCTTCTTATCCTTGATTATGCCTATGCAGTCGCAGATGCCCTCCAGCTCCCTGAGATTGTGGGAGGAAATGAGGACCGTGAGCTTCCTGTCGGCCACGTCGCCCAGGATCCAGCCCCAGAGCTTCTTCCTCATGATGGGGTCGAGGCCGTCAATGGGCTCGTCCAGTATGAGGTAGTCGGGCATGGCGCTCATGACCAGTATGAAGGCCGCCTGTTTCTGCATTCCCTTGGAGCAGCGGCTGAGCTTTTGGTTGGGCTTGAGGCCGAAATCTTCGGTCATCTCCTTAAAGCGCTGCTCGTTCCAGCTCTTGTAGAGCCCCCTGTAGAACGAAGCCATGCCCTTAAGGCTGTAATTGCCGATGAAATAGAGCTCGTCGGGAACATATCCGACCCTGTTTTTGACCTCGATATTGTCGAAGACGGGCATTCCGTCTATCGTTATCTCGCCTTCGTCGGGGCGCAGGACCCCGGTCAGCTGCTTTATGAGGGTGGTCTTGCCGCTGCCGTTGACCCCTATGAGCCCATAAATAGAGCCCGTCTCAACGGTCATGTCAAGTCCCTCAAGGGCTGTGAAATCGCCGAAGCGCTTTGTCAGACCTCTTACCTGTATCATCTGCCCGTCCCCCTTTCTTCCGAGATCTTCTTAAGACGTTCGTTCATCTCTTCTCCTTTTACACCCAGATAGCGGAGCTGTCCCATCAGCTCTCCTATCTGCTCGTAGATCGCTTCGATCTGCCTCGTGTCCGGCTCGTGACCGTCTTCGCTGACGAAGGCTCCCCTGCCTGTGACCGTGTATATCCAGCCGTCCTGCTCCAGCCTGCTGTAGGCCTTCTGGATGGTGTTCGGATTCACGGTCAGCAGCGCCGACATCTCACGCACCGAGGGAAGTTTCTCATTGGGTTCGTAATCGCCGCAGATGATCATTTCCTTGCATCCGTCCACGATCTGCTCGTAGATGGACTTTCTGCTCTTCAGATCCAATTGAAACATCCGTATACCTCCTTTGCGCCTTAAGTGTACTACGTCACATAGTACGCGTCAAGCACTTTTTTATAACAAATAAAAAACCGCCCGGACCGCATGGGTCAGGCGGCAAAATCGATGAAATACGAACTCAATGAAAACAGGGCCTATCCCCTCTTCCACTCGCGGCTAAGGATGCGCATCATGATGAAATCCTGGTATTCGCCGTTGTAATAATACGCCTCTTCCTGGATGCCTTCCTGCTTAAAACCGATCTTTTTGTAGAAGGCCAGAGCGTTCTCGTTGGTCCCGACCACGCCTATTGAGACCCGGTGCATGCCGTACTTTCCGAAGGCGAGGTCCAGCATCATGCTTACAGCCTCAGTGCCATAGCCTCTGCGCTGCATCTTCGGATCCGGGATGATAATGGTCAGATCGGTCTGATGCCAGGCGGGAAACATTCGGAGAAGGCCGGTCTCTCCGACCGTATTGCCTTCAAGGTCGGTGACGGTGAACCAGAGGGAATCGTCGGTCTTGTGGAACACGTTGATGTATTCAAGTTCCTTTTCCTCGTCGGTGGGCTCGGTAAAACCGCACTGGAACATGATCTCGGGCTTGTTGAACCAGTAGGCAAAGAATCCGGCGTCTTCGGGCCTCTGGGGCCGCAGTATGATGTTTTTACCTCTGATCTCGGTGTTCATGAAAAGACCCCGTACCCCTACTCCCAGTCGAATATCGCCTTGGACAGGACGTACTTTGAATAATCGCGCTTCCAGATAAGATGGGGCCCGCAGTTGTTCCAGACGGGGATGTTCTCCTTATCCAGTTCGATTATGAAGAGGCAGTCGTACCTGTTGGGCAGATCCACCGCGTTGAGGACCAGGCTGACCTCCTTTATTTCGGCGTTTTCGTCCCGCGCCCTCTCAAACAGGGCCAGGACCTCCTGCGCCAGAGCCTTCTTATCACTCACGCTGTCATTCCATTTGACCATTACCAGATGCTTCATGAAACCATTCCTCCAGAGTTTTTTTCAGTATGCTGTTCAATTGATTCTCAAGCTCGCGCTTTTTCTTGAAATGGCAGAGCTGCTCGGAGCAGTTCTCGCAGCGCAGCTCCACGTTGGACCCGTACCAGAAGCGCTCCGGGTGACGGGCGTATACTATCTCCCACTTTATCAGGACCACGCAGGAGGTGAAGAAGAGGCTCCAGCTGAAGAAGTTCTTGATGAAGAGCATGGGAGTGAACATCATGAAGTGGCCCCAGTCGTATATGCGGCAGTTGATGCAGCAGCGGTTCTTCATTATGAAGGTCTGGAAGGGGCAGAAGAAGAGTATGCAGATGTAGTCGGAGAGGAAGTAGAAGGTGGTCAGCATCAGCATGTCCGCCTCGTCTATGAGCTTAAAGAGGTAGAGAGCGGCGAAGATGCCGTTGAAGCAGAGCCAGACCAGCATTACGACCCAGGCCCTGATGTTCTGGATCTTGACGAAGCGCAGAAGCTCCAGCTCCTCGTACTTCTCTTTGGGAAGGACCGGCTCCCTGTAGGCCTTCATGACTGCCATGGAGAGCTTTTCCCTGGGCAGCAGGTGGCTGATCATTATGATCATGAAGTAGGCCCAGAGCAGGTGTATGGGCGAGATACCGTGCCAGAAAGGCCTCATGACCAGGGCGTAGAACTGCTCTTTGCGCAGAAGGTAGGCGATCAGGACCACCAGGAATATGACGAGCCTCAGGCTGAACTGCAGGAAATAGCGCTCCAGGACGTAGGTCCTGCGCAGCCTGGATATGGCGGAGAGGGTCCTTCCGGCCAGTTCTCCGCTTCTTTCTATGAGCTTTTCCCTGCTGGGCTTACGCATTCTTCTTCGGTGTTATCCTTGCCGCCGTGAAATAGCACAGGGCTCCGCAGATAAGTATAAAGAAATAGAGCTTAAGGGCCGGATAATAGCTGCCGGTCACAGCGAATATCCTGCCGTATATCAGGGGGGAACAGGCTCCCATCATGGCCCCTGCCCCGCTGAACAGGCCGTAGACCGAGGCGAAATGCTTTCTTCCGAATATCTTGCCTGTGAGCAGGGTCACGAAGACCGAATTCACCGACATGGTGATGCCGTAGCCCAGTATCATGATGATGATGCCCCATGAGTAGTCCCTTGCCAGCATGGCTCCCAGGAACACCATGGGAGACAGAGCTATGCAGAAAGCCCCGCTCTTTTCGACGCTGAAGCGGTCGCTGACCAGCCCCGTCGTTGTCCTGCCTATGGCAAGGCTCAGCATGTTGAGGGACTGGATGCGGGCCGCTGCGGAGGCCTCATAGCCCAGGTCTCTTAAGTAAGGCACCGTTATCGAACCCAAAGAACCGGCGAAATTGACGCCCATTATGAACATAAGGAAGACCCAGGCTCCGGGCATGCGCACCAGCTCCGGCCTGTCGTAGCCCCAGAGATCTTCTTCAGCGGGAGGCTTTTCGGCGGCCGTACCCTCCCCGTAGGGCTTAAGGCCCATGTCTTCGGGCTTTTCCTTCAGGAAGAAGAAGCAGACGGGTATCATGACCAGGGAGATCGCTGCGAAGTACAGCTTGGCGGTCTGCCAGCCCATGGATTCTATCCACCTGGTGGCAAGGGGGAGCATGAAGACGGTCCCCAGGCCGCTGCTCATGAACACCAGGCCCGTAGCCATCCCCCTCTTCTCTTTAAACCAGTTGGCGATGATGATGGACAGGGCGAAAAAGCCTCCGGTGACGAAGGTGGGCCCGTAGAGCAGGCCTATGAGCCAGAGCTGCCAGGCCTTTGTTACGTGGGCCGAATACCAGGTCACCAGAATGAAGAGCACGGCGCCGGCCCTGATCATGTTGAGGACTCCCATCTTCTTCATGATCTTCGAGGCGTTGATCGAGGTAATGATCTGCCCCACCGTCATAAGGGTGTACATTATGCCGTACTGCTCCCTGCTTATGCCGGTGGACTCGCAGATTGGTATGGTGAAGGCGGTCAGAATGTTGTAACCCACACCGTAGTCTATGAGTATGATCACGCAGCAGCAGACTATTATGAACCAGCCGTAGAAAAAAGGCTTCTTTTCTTTTACGATCGCTTCGCCCATAGTCTAATACCGCTCCACAAGCTTTGCTATGACGTCCCTGTGGCCTATGACCAGGAGGTGCTCCTCTGTCCTGAATACGTAATCGGGACGGGGATTCATCTCAAGGCCCTTGGCGGTCTTCACTGCGACTATGTTGATGCCGTAATTGCTGCGGACCCCCACGTGCTGTATGGTCTTTCCGACCCACTTCTTCTCGGGGGCGATCTCGTACATGCTGTAGCCGTCGGCCAGCTCTATGAAGTCGAAGACCTGGTCGGATGAATAGGCGACGGCGATCTTTTCGGCTATGTCCCTGTCGGGATAGACCACCTCGTCGGCGCCGTTCCTCTTGAGGAACTTGGCGTGAAGATCCTTGTTGGCCTTGCTTATGACCATTTTGGCGCCCAGGTCCTTGAGCTGGCTTGTGATCTCAAGATTTGCCTGAAAATCCGCGCCTACGCAGACGAAGCAGACGTCAAAGCCGGGAACGTCAAGGCTTTCGAGCACCTTAAGGTCGGTGCAGTCCCCTATCTTGGCCCCCGAAACTATGGGCAGCAGGTCCTCCATGGCCCTCTCGTCCTTATCGACTACCATGATCTCGTTGCCCAGGGCCGCGAGCCTTGCGGTGAGATGCTTGCCGTAATTGCCGGTACCTATGACTAATATGGATTTCATTCTTCCTCCTTGAGGCTCTAGCCTATGCTGATCTCTTCGACCGGCTGGCTTACGCGGGCTATCTTCTTGCGGTCCGTGAAGGACAGGGCGAAGGAAAGGCTGTTGAGCCTTCCCAGATACATGAGAACTATGATTATGAG
>JAFRWQ010000287.1 GCA_017437925.1 Bacillota bacterium | reverse complement strand
CTCGGAAGGCGACGTGCTCAGCATATACGCCGCCGATCAGGATCTGGACGCCTACACCGAAAAGAAGAGAACGCGCAGCGCCAAAAGGCAGTTCACTGTCCTCTTTGAGAACGACGACCTCATCATAGTGTCCAAGCCTTTCGGACTGCTGGTCCACGGCGACAAGACCGAAAAGAAGGACACCCTGGCCAACCAGGTGACCGACTACCTGATAGAGACGGGGGCCTACGTGCCCAGGCTCGAGAAGAGCTTCGTCCCCAGCCCCGTCCACAGGCTGGACAGGAACACCACCGGCCTCGTGATCTTCGGTAATAACGCCGCAGCCCTGCGGGTCCTCTCCGCCATGCTGAGAGAAGCCCCGGCCGACGAAGAGGATGTGAAAAAGAGCATCTCCCTTCGCAAGTTCTACCTGACAGTGGTCTGCGGAAGGCTTGAAAAGGAGCTGGTCCTTAAGAACCGGCTGGTAAAGGACGAAAAGAAGAACAGGGGCATGGTAAAACCCCTTTCATACGAAGGCGGCAAATACATAGAGACTGTCGCCAGACCCCTTTGCACCAACGGAAAATACAGCCTTGTCGAGGTCGAGCTGGTGACCGGAAGGAGCCACCAGATCAGAGCCCACATGAGCTTCGCCGGCTATCCCCTGCTGGGGGACAGCAAGTACGGCGGGAAGCCCTACATGATGCCCGGAGCCTCGTCCGGCATAAGCACCCAGCTGCTCCACGCAATGCGCGTGGAATTCACAGCCGCCCCCGAGCCCCTCTCCTACCTCAACGGGACCTCGGTGAGCTGCCCGCTCCCGAGGAACTTCATCGAAGCGGAAAAGGAGCTCTTCGGAGGCGTCAAGACCGAATAACAGAGGACGGAAGCCCCGTCCCAAAGACCATAGAAGGAGTAAACGATGCATTTATCTGAAGACCTTAAGGAGTGGATCAAGGACATATCCATCTCGCTGGTATGCGCCGCGGTCATACTCACATTCATAAAACCCACCATAGTGAAGGAGCACTCCATGGAGAACACCCTTCACGAGAACGACTACCTCTTCGTAAGCCGCCAGGCCTACAACCTCTTCGGCGACGTCAAGAGGGGCGACATCATCATCTTCCCCAGCAATCTCAAGACCGGCGGAGGCAAGACCAAGACCCTGATCAAGAGGGTGATCGCTATACCCGGCGACACCATAGCGATCAAGGATAAGCATGTCATACTCAACGGCGAGGTCCTGGACGAGCCCTACACCAAGGACGGCTACACCAAGACCGACCTGGACGAGATCACCATACCCCAGGGCAAGCTCTTCGTCATGGGCGACAACAGGCAGAACAGCTCCGACAGCCGCTCCTCCACCGTGGGACTGGTCGACATCGACAGCGTGATGGGCAAGGCCGTGTTCAGGCTCTATCCCTTCAGCGACATCGGAGGTCTTTACTGATGGCGGAAGGCAAGCTTGTTTCAAACAATAAGAAGGCCTGGCACGACTACTTTTTCGACGATACCTACGAAGCGGGCCTTGTGCTCACCGGCTGCGAGATAAAATCGGTCCGCGCCGGGGGAGTAAACTTAAGAGATTCCTTCGCCAAGGTGGTAAAAGGCGAAGTTTGGGTCTATAATATGCATATAAGCCCTTACGAGCAGGGGAACCGGTACAATCCGGACCCGCTCAGGCCCTAGAAGCTCCTGCTCAACAGGCAGGAGATCCGAAGGCTTGAACAGGCAGTGACTCAGAAAGGGCTTACGCTGGTGCCGGTGAAGCTTTACCTAAACAACAGGGGACGGGCGAAGCTCACGCTGGCAGTGGCAAGGGGAAAGAAGCTCTACGACAAGAGGGCTGATCTGGCGAAGAAGGACGCGGCCAGGGACATGGACCGCTCCAGAAAGAACAGGGGGAGAGATGAATAAAATCAAGGATCTTATCTACAACATGAACGACATAATCGTCGCTCTGCTCATACTGGCGGTGGCCGGCTCGGTGATCTACTGGAGGGTCAACGAGATCATGGACTATCCGGCCTACGCGGCGGCTCAGAAGAGCGAAGTCGCAAAGCTTCAGCCCGATTTCACCGACGTGGACCTGACTCCCGGCGAAGTCGACCAGAACCTCAATGCCGCTCCGGAGGACTTCGACGCTTCCAAGGAAGGCGAAACGACCCAGCCGCAGGAGGGCGAGACCACACAGCCCCAGGAGGGTGAGACCAAGCCTCAGGAAGGCGAGACTAAGCCTGCGGAAACCACGAAAGAAGGCTTCGTCACCAAGGCCGATGTGAAGTTCACCATACCGGCCGGTTCGTCCTGCGACAAGATAGGGAGCCTGCTCTTCCAACAAGGCCTGATCGAGTCAAAGGAAGCTTTCGTAAAGGAAGTCATCGCCCAAAAGGCGGACACCAAGCTTCAGACCGGGACCTTCAACATTCCCGCGGGTTCCGACATGAACGACATAATCAAGATCATCACCAGATAAAAGCCGGGGCCCCATGGTAGGGCCCCTTAAGTATTTTCCCGACACAGGAGGACGAAATGGCACTTGTTACCACAAAGGAAATGTTCGCGAAGGCCCTCAATGAGGATTACGCAATAGGAGCCTTCAACGTAAACAACATGGAGATCATCCAGGGCATAGTAGACGCGGCCAAAGAGGAGCAGGCTCCCCTGATCCTTCAGGTCTCGGCCGGAGCCAGGAAGTACGCGAAGCCCGCCTATCTGCTCAAGCTGGTGGAAGCCGCCATCATCGATACCGGCCTCGACATCTGCCTGCACCTGGACCACGGCGAGAACTTCGACATCTGCAAAAAGTGCGTGGACGACGGCTTCACCTCCGTCATGATAGACGGGTCCAAGCATCCTCTTGAGGAGAACATCAGGATCACCAAAGAGGTGGTCGAATACGCCCACGACCGCGGAGTCGTGGTAGAGGCGGAGCTGGGAAAGCTTGCCGGCATCGAGGACGCCGTCAAGGTGGACGCAAGAAACGCCACCTTCACAGTTCCCGAGGAAGCCGCCGAGTTCGTTGAAAAGACCGGGGTCGATTCCCTGGCCGTCGCCATAGGCACCAGCCACGGAGCCTACAAATTCAAGGGCACTCCCTACCTCGACTTTGAGAGGATTAAAGAAATACACGCCCTCATCCCCGAAACTCCCCTGGTGCTCCACGGAGCGTCCACCGTCCTCAGGGAGTTCGTCGACCGCTGCAACCAGTACGGAGCGAAGATACCCGGCGCCCAGGGCGTTCCCGAAGAGATGATACTCGAGGCCGTAAAGCACGGAGTCTGCAAGGTCAACATCGATACCGACCTGCGCCTTGCCATGACCGCCGAGGTGCGCCGCTACCTGATCGAGCATCCCGAAGAATTCGATCCCAGAAAGTACCTGGGCGTGGGACGCGACGCCATCAAGGGCATGGTAGCCCACAAGATCAGGAACGTCCTCAACTCCAGCAACAGGCTGTAAAGCGTTCCGAAACGTAAAAAACCGCTGCGGTCCCCGAGATCTCAAGGGACGCAGCGGTCTTTTTCTGCTCTTTTTTGCCTGCGGCTTCTTTCTTTACCCTCCCGCGGCCTCTAATCCTTCACTATGCGGGTGCTGGCGATATCCCGGGTCTTGTATATGTAGACGAGTATCGCCGAGCACAGGGCCCAGCCAACCGGATAGGCGAGGCCCACCAGGACCACGTTGCCGGGGAAGAGCTTCGATACGACGAAGAGGTAGAGCTGGCGGAAGCCCACGCCGGCGATGAGCATAGCGTACATGGGGGCCTTGGCGTTGCCCGCTCCCCTCATTGCTGCGGCCATGGGCTGGTATACGGCGAAGCATACGAAGAGGGGCGATATTATCCTGAGGAACAGGGAGCCGTAGTAGACCACCTCGGGATCGGAGTTGAAGAAGGTCACGACGTAGGGCGCAGCGGCATACATGACGGCCGCCATGACGCAGACGAAGCTGAGGGCCATGGTAAGAGCCTTCCTGATGCCCTGTTTGGTCCTGTCCACCTGATTCTTGCCCAGGTTCTGGCCCACGAATGTCGCTGTCGCGAGGCTCAGGGACTGGACCGGCAGGGTTATGAACTGGTCTATTTTGTTGTAGGCTGTCCAGCCGCCCATGCAGCCGGCTCCGAAGGCGTTGATGTACCTCTGAACGAAGAGGTTGGAAAAGCTGGTGATGGTCATCTGAAGGGCCGCGGGTATGCCCAGCCCTACTATGCGCTTAAGAAGCAGGCCGTCTATCCTGAGCTCGCTTAAGATCAGTTTTATGCAGCTCTCGCTCCTCATCATGGTGATCACGACCAGGGTGGTGGAAAGGGCCTGGGCCATGATGGTGGCATAGGCCACTCCCTTCACTCCCATCTGAAAGACTATGACGAAGAGCAGGTCGAGGACTATATTGGTGAGACACGAAATGACGAGGAAGATGAAGGGCTTTACCGAATCCCCCACCGCCCTTAAGACCGCCGCCGCGATGTTGTAGATGACGACGAAGATCATGTAGCCGAACATGATCTGAAGATAGGCGACGGAATAAGGCCTTACGCTGTCGGGGACCTTCATGAAGCTCACCACCACGGGGACCACCAGATAGCCCACGATGCTTAAAAATATCCCCAGGAACACCGAGGACAGCATGATGGTGTGAGTCGCGGCCTTGACCCTGTCGTACTGGCGGGCGCCGTAGTACTGGGAGATGACCGCGGTGCCGCCGTTGGCAAGGCCGGTGACCAGGCCTATCATCAGGTTCAGGGCGGGAGCCACGGTGCCCACGGCCGAAAAGGCCCCGCTGCTGACGAAATTGCCCACTACCCAGGTGTCCACGGTGTTGTAGAGCATCTGGAATATGTTGCCCACGAAAAGGGGCAGGGCAAAGTACATCAGGTGGCGGATTATGGACCCCTCGGTCATATCCACGTCGCCGCGTTTAAGAAAGCTTTTCTTTTTTTCCGTCATGACAACGCCTTTCAGCCCTTGCGGGAGAAACGTTCGGAAATATTTGACATATTATGGTAATAATTGTATAATACAGCCGGCGGGACAAGCAAGACCATGAACGAATTCTCGGCAGCCCTAAGGCCGGCCGCGGCCCTGGGGCTTTCCTTCTTTTCGGCTGAACTTTGGAAGAACTGCCCGGACGGCTGGTTTACCGACGCCGGGGCCGGGATCGCGGAGCGCCCCGCGAGGCTCATCCTCGAGCCCTTCGGAGCCGGCTTTCTCTGGCTCTTCATATGCTTTTCGGCCCTGCTGGGAGGGCTTTCTTCGGAGGCTTTAGAAGGCGGACGGGCTTTTATACTAGCTTCCGCCCTGCTTCTCGTGCAGCTGGCCCTGTCCGACGGCCTCTACATGATACTCCAGGACCAGTGGAGCGTCGCCCTGGGCTTAATTGGAACTGCGAGGCTGGCCCTTTCCGAAGGCTTCTTAGGCCCCGAGCTTGAAAGAAGGCTTTCCGCCTCCCTCTTCGTGCTCGTCCTCTGGCTCATCTCGGCCCTGATCGCCGTCTCATTAAAAAAGTGCAGCCCTCTGGGGCTTGGCGACGCCAAGCTTCTGGCTGCGGACGCCCTGCTCACAGGCAGGGAAGGGCTGATATTCAGCGCTTCGGCGGCCTTTCTCGGCGCCGGCATTTGCGCTGCGCTGATCATCCCGTTCTCAAAAGGCGGTCAAAGGGACCGGATCAGCTTCGGTCCCTTTGTCTGCCTCGGTATTATGCTCTACTTGCTGTCGACCTCGTGCATGTGACGGACGAGCCTGAGCAGGTTGCTGGTGTAGCCCCACTCGTTGTCGTAGTAGGATACGAACTTGAAGAACCTGCTGTTGAGCTCGATGCCCTCTCTGGCGTCGAAGGCGCAGGGCCTGCTGCATCCGATGAAGTCGCTGGATACGACCTCGTCGTCAACGTACTCGATGACCTCGCTGAGGTAGGTCTCGGAGGCTTCCTTGACCTTCTCGCAGATCTCGGCGTAGCTGGTGTCTTTCTCGAGCATGACGTTGAGGTCCACGACTGAGACGTCGGCGGTGGGCACTCTGTAGGCTATGCCGGTCATCTTGCCCTTGATCTCGGGTATGACCAGGCCGACGGCCTTGGCTGCTCCGGTGGTGGTGGGTATCACGTTGCCGAAGACTGTGCGGCCGGTGCGCCAGTCCTTAAGGGACTTGGCGTCTACGACCTTCTGCTTGGCGGTCGCCGCGTGGATGGTGGACATGAGGCCCTGGTCTATTCCGAAGTTATCCTGCAGTACCTTGCACAGGGGGGCCAGGCAGTTGGTGGTGCAGGAGGCTGCGGATACGATCTGCATATCGCTGGTGTAGTTCTCGTGGTTCACTCCGTAGACGAAGGTGGGAGTCACCTTGTCCTTGGCGGGGGCGGAGATTATCATGTGCTTCGCTCCGGCCTTTATGTGCTCCATGCCCTTTTCGGTGGTGACATAGGCTCCGGTGGCGTCGATGATGTATTCGGCTCCGCACTCGGCCCAGGGTATCTTGGTGGCGTCGGTCTCGGCGAAGACGGGGATCTTCTTGCCGTTGACCACTATGCCGTCCTCGTACTTGTCCAGGGTCCCCTTGAACCTGCCGTATACGGTATCATACTTGAGCATGTAGATCATGTAATCAAGGTCTCTGCTTCTCCAGTTGATGCCTCTGACGTCGAACTGGTCGCCCATCTCCTCCATGGCGAGCAGGGCTATCTTGGCGATGCGGCCGAAACCACTGATTCCGATTTTTATTGACATTTTTCCCTCCGATTATTATCGCGCTGTGTAAAGGCACGGAATATTCCCTGCCCTGCTTATATAATACCAAAGAGGCGAAGGATATTCCAGTCTTACGGAAGCAAAATCAGTGCATAATTGATGGTCTTGCCCAGGGTGCTGAATCTCTCCTCGTATTCGGTCATGACGTTTTCGGCGGCCCAGGGAGAGGCGTGCAGATCCCTCGTGAGCCTGGCCGGGACGAGGCCCTCCGCGTAGAATTCCTCAAGAGAGAATTCGAAGAGGGAGTCGTTGTCGGTCTTGAAGGCTATGAAGCCGCCGGGCTTTACGACCCTTTTGTACTCCTCCAGCATCAGCCGGTGGGTGAGCCTCCTGTGGGCGTGGCGCTTCTTGGGCCAGGGGTCGCAGAAGTTGATGTATATGCCGTCGAGCTCGCCTTCGGCGAAGATGTCGGAGGCTTTCGTTATGAACCGGCCTATGAG
>JAFRWQ010000028.1 GCA_017437925.1 Bacillota bacterium | reverse complement strand
TTCTGAAAATAACTGAAAGTTTCTGAAAGTCTGCCGAGCCCGAAAAACCTTGAAATTTCAATGAAAAAGCCCGCATCCGTTGAAAATGCAGGCTTCTTATTTTGGCGGAGAGCATGGGACTCGAACCCACGAGGCCTTTCAGCCCTACTCGCTTTCCAGGCGAGCTCCTTAGCCACTCGGTCAACTCTCCGTGCTAATTACGTGCTTTCCATAATAAGGGCGCTGAGGTAAGTCAGCTTTGATAGTGTACAACAAAGGCCTGAAAAAATCAACTGTTTTCTGCAATAAATAGCGGAATTGAAAAGCGGCGGGGATAGCCTCCCGCCGCTGTTTAATACTTTTGTTGATTAAGTTTTCGTGGGTCCGTCGGTTTTCCGCCCTGCCCCGGGTCATATGCCGGCCTTATTGCTGCCGTGATGCCTTGAGGGGCTTTTTCCCGGGCATTCGCAATGCTTTGCCTTACTTCCCGAACAGTATCCCCTCGGCGACGTCGCTTATGACAGCCAGGGTCTCGAGGACGGTCTCGCAGAGCACGTACTCGTCGGCCTGGTGTATGCCGGCGCCGTCGGGTCCGAAGGACATGGCGTTGACGCAGCCGGTGCGGGCCGCGACCACTCCGCTGTCGGTGTAGCCGGTGATGAAGAAGGTCTCGGCCTCCTTGCCCAGCACTTTTTTGCAGGACGCTTTTATGGCGGCGATGAGTTCGCAGTCGGGGTCTTCCACAACGTAAGGCCTCATGGCAAGGACCTTCTGGGATCCGCGTGTGCCGGGTACTTTGGCGGTGGCTGCCGCTATGGCGTCCTCTACCAGCTGAATTGAGCTCTCGTTGGTCAGGGGAGGCGAGAGGCGCATGTCTATGGTTATAGTGCACTGATCGGCTACAATGTTGGTGTTGCTTCCGCCCTTAATGGTACCGAAGCAGACGGTGGAAGCTCCCATGACCGGATGGACGGGGTATTGGGCCAGGCGGTTTTTGATCTCAAGGACCACTTCGGACATGGCGACTATGGCGTCGGCTCCGGTGCCGGGGTTGCTGCCGTGGGCTGCGATGCCGTAGGTGCTGATCTCAAACCAGGTCTTGCCCTTGTGGGCAGCCGCTATTGAGGGAGCGGTCCTTCCCGCCATTGAGGGCTCGGTGTCGAGGACCAGGCTGTCTTTACAGGCTATTCCCAGATCTACGAATCTGTCGGCTCCCAGCATGGCGTCCTCTTCGTCTCCGCTGGCTATGAATACGAAATCCAGAGCCGGGATCAGGCCTTCATCATGACATTTTACCGTTATGTCTCTGAAGGCGATCATGGCGGCGGCGAGGCCGGCCTTCATGTCGCAGGAGCCCCTTCCGTAGAGGCGGTCTCCTTCGATTACGGGATCGTAGGGATCGCGGGTCCAGCCGTTTCCCACCGGAACGGTGTCCATGTGGGCGACGTAGATGAGGTTGGGATGGGAGACCTTGCCCTTAAGGGTCGCGTAGACGTTGAAGCGGCCGGGGGCGAACTCGTCGCGGACGACCTCGGAATAGGTGTTTTCCTTCAGCCACTTCTCGATGAAGAGTGATATTTCTCCCTCAAAGGTCCCCATGTTGGTGCTCTCGATGCGCACCAGGTCCCGGGTGAGCTTTATGACTTCATGATCTGCGTAGTTCATCGGTCTTCCTCCTTTAATTAAAGCGTCGGCTTGTCCCAGATTGTGAGGGTCTGTCCCACGCCCTTCTCGAGGGCGCTCTTGTAAACGTCGTAGGCCCAGGCCACGTCGAAGACCGCCATTCCGCAGGCGACGAAGACGTAGACGTCGTCGTCATTCTCGCGACCCGGCTTGTCCCCGTTGACGATCTGGCCTATGCCGGTGAATTCGCTTAAGGGAGGCAGCTTGCCCTCGTCGATCAGGTGGTAGATGGGGCCTCCTATGACGCCCCTGTAATAGCCCTCTTTGTCTCCGGACTCTATGGCTTCCGAGACGTAGGCTTCGTGGAGGCCGACGTGGTCGAGGACTATCTTGGTATCGGTCCAGAACTCGTCGTTTCCGCCCGCGGGACCGGTGAGCATGACCAGGGCTCCCTTCTTGAGCCAGGAGCGGTCGATGAAGAGGGGCTTGACCCTGGAGGCGGCGACGCTGACCAGGTCGGAGTCGCGGATAACGCTCTCAAGGTCGGTCGAGGCGACTCCTTCGACTCCGTACTGTTCGGAGGCGAGGGCCGCGGCCTTTTCGGCCTTTTCAAGGAAGAGGTCGTAGAAGTATATCTTCTTGACGTCCGGGGTCTGGGTCAGTATGTGGCGTATGCAGGACATGTTGATGGGACCGCAGCCTATGACGGCGGCGATCTCGGCGCCCTTTCTCGCCAGGTGCTTAGCGGCGACGGCGGGGACCGAGCCGGTCCTGGCGGCGCTGAGCAGGTTGGCGGACATTATGCATAAGGGCGCTCCGGTGTCCTTGTCGTTCAAGGTCATGGTGAGAATGGAGCGGGGCAGGCCCTT
>JAFRWQ010000027.1 GCA_017437925.1 Bacillota bacterium | reverse complement strand
CGGCCGTGCCGCGTTGGAGACCTCGTAGCGAATGGACCCTGCGGCCTCCATCAGTTTCAGGCCTTCGTGATACATGAGCCTGTCCTCCTCGCGCGAAGGAAGCTTCAAAAGGCCGTTCTTATAATCATTATAGAAGGGAGTCCCCTCTTCGAGCTGCAGACTGTAGAAGGAAAGGTGCTCGGGAGAAAGGCTGACGGCCCTGTCCAGAGTTTCGAGCCAGACCTTAAGGTCCTGGGCAGGCACACCCATCATAAGGTCCAGGTTGATATTGCCGAAGTATTTCCCCGACAGCTCGTAAGACCTGAGGGCCTCGTCGCTGTCGTGTATCCGGCCCATGGCCGAAAGCACCTTGTCGTCAAAGCTCTGCACGCCGAGGCTCAGCCTGTTTATCCCAGCGTCCCTGTAAGAGGCCAGCTTTTCTTCGCTCAAGGTGCCCGGATTCGCCTCTATGCTGATCTCGGCATCTTGATTTACCGTAAAGCTGTTACGGATAACACCGAGCGTTTTGCAGATATAAGAGGCGTCGACCAGGGAAGGAGTCCCTCCTCCGAAGAATACCGTATCGGCCTTAAGCCTTTTTCCGTAATAACGGCCGGTCCTCTCTATGTCTTCCCAAAGCTTGCGGAAATAAGGCTCCACGCTCCCTTCCCTGCCCCCTATGGGAGCCGAGGCGAAATCGCAGTACCTGCATTTCCTCACACAGTATGGAATATGTACGTAGATGCCTGTCTTCATGATCTGATTATACTCTTTGCCGTGGGCGGTTTCAAATGGCCGGGCTCCCGCTTCTTTTTCAAGTTTAAGCAGGCAAAAATTGACCGCTTAGTGTATAATATATAAAAATCAGATTTTTAAGGAGGTCAATATGAAAGCAAGCATAATATATCATTCCGAGAGCGGAAACACCAAAGCGGCTGCCGAACACATAGCGAAGGGCATACAGGAGGAAGGCCTTGAGGTCAAGTGCTTCTCCATAGATGAAGTCGACGAAGCCTGGGGCAGGGAATCAAAGCTCCTCATCATGGGCTGCCCCGTCTACAGCGCCGACGTCAGCGCCAAAATGAAGGCTTATCTTGAAAAGATGCCCGGTCTTGAGGCTGCAGGCAAGCTTGGCGGAGCCTTCGCCACCGCCAACTTCGCCTACGGAGGCGGAGACCTGGCCCTTCACACCATACTCACCCACATGATGGTGAGGGGCATGCTGGTCTACTCCGGAGGAGGAGCCGCGGGCAAGCCCATAATCCACCTGGGACCCGTCGTCTGCAAGCAGTCCGCCGACTGCCCGCCCGAGCTTCAGACCGACTGGGGCCGCAGGATGGCCCGCAAGGCCAAGGAGATCTTCAGGTAGTCCCCTGCCCTTATATCGACCCAAACATAAATTCAGCCGCCCCGTATGCCGGAGCGGCTGTTTTTCATTTATAAAACAGGGCCATGTGACGTATCTCTGCTATACATCCGGCCCTTCATACACAAGGGGATCATCCCATTTGAGGCCTTCATATATATACCAGCCGTCATCACTTCCTTCGACATGGATCCTGAAGAATTCCGATCCATCTTCGGCAGTTTCATTTCCATAGAACGAAAGGAGTATAAAAGCTCTTTTCAGATCACTTTTAAAAGCGATCCCCGCAGGCTCACCGGCAAGATTATCGATAAATATATTAAGATATTCTTTCGACTTCAGCTGTTCTACCGTCAATTTGTTCTTTTGGGCGACGTCTTCCCAATAGTCTTGATTTAGTCTTGAATACTCTTCATAACTTATCTCCTGTCCGGTCTCCTTGACGACATATACTTCAGTGGAATACGCAGCTATAGGCTCCATTCCCTCTTCTACGTACGAATAATTCTCAAAAGCCCCGGCTCCCCAGATCCGTTCGATCTCTGAATGCTGATATGCGAGGTATCCTTTGATCTGTTCAACCGTTTTAGTCTTGATATTGGGATCCGCGAAAGGCATACCCTCTTTTTCTGCAGTCTCTATAGAAATATATTCTGAAATATATTCTGAAGGCGTATCCATTACCCGGCCGTATAGATCCGTTGATACTAACGAGTAGACTAACTCGGCATCCTCATCGGCAATGGCCTTCATATACGCTTTTACCAATTCATCGATAGTATATTTTCGAGGACCCGCTGCAGATACCGTCGATCCTTCATCCGCTTGGGGATCGTCCCAGTTGAGCCCTTCAAATACATACCAGTTGTCATCGCTTCCAACGACGTGGAACCGGAAAGAGCATGATCCGTCTTCTGCAATATCGCTTCCATGGAACGAAAGGCGGATAAGAACGCTTTCCGGATCGCCTTTTAAAGCGATCTCCGCAGGTCCGCCCGAAAGCCTCTCCAAGACGGGATACGCCGCTTTGAGATCTGTTTCCTCTTTCAGAAACGAATAATCCTCAAAAGCCCCCGGTCCCCAGATACGCTCGATCTCTGAATGCTGATACGCAAGGTATCGTTTGATCTGCGCAGTTTTTGCAGTCTTGATCTGAGGATCTTCGGAAGACATATCTCCTTTTTCAGCGGTCTCTATAGAATCATATCCTGAAGACGTTTCCACTCCACGGCCGTAAAGATCTGTCGCGGCCAGAGAATACACCAGTTCGGCATCCTCATCCGCAATGGCCTTCATATACGCTTTTACCAATTCATCTATAGTGTATTTTTGAGGTCCGGCTTTTGATACCGATCCCTCTTGGTCTTGATCGCGGGAGATAAAAATAACAACTATGATCAAAAGTACTGATATCAAAACAACGAATACCGATAAGATTCTTTTATTCATTGCGCGTCACTTCCTTATTACGGTATGGTCTGCATTTGAAGCCGGGCACGGTCGTTATGAGGCGTTTGTCTTTCTCGGAGAACTGTGAGATATCCAGGTCTTTTCAGTTAAACTCTGATATCATAATACAATAAATATATACATGTCTGCAAGCAAGCCACCGACTGCCCTCCCGAGCTTCAGACCGACTGGGGCCGCAGGATGGCCCGCAAGGCTAAGGAGATCTTCTAGACCGAGACGCGGACATTGTGAGAGCATTACATATTTTATAAAATATTTCTGTTCAAACAAACAATATTTATACTTGACATTCAAAATTTCGGTAGTAAAATACGGTCCATGAACACTGTCAAGAGCTTCGCATTTGAATATTCCTTTGCTTACCGTTTCGGCTTCGGCTTTTACGGTTATTTTGGTTTAGGAAAATTCAAGACGGGCGAAAGATAGGATCGTATCCCTCAAGGGACGCAAAATCGATATAAAGCGGTTCTGTTTTTCACGCAGGACCGCTTTTATTTTACCCGAAACCCTTAACAAAGCCAAAGGAGAACCTAAACCATGAAAAAGACCATCGCATTTATACTCTCTGCCCTGTTGCTGCTCAGCCTCTGCTCCTGCGGAGCCGGAAGCAAGGCCAAAAAAGTCGGTGTTTGCCAGCTGGTCCAGCACCCCGCCCTCGACGCGGCTACCCAAGGCTTCTGCGACGCCCTTAAAGAAGCGCTGGGGAGCGAGAACGTAGTCATAGAAGTCAAGAACGCTTCCGGCGATTCCGCCACCTGCTCCACCATAGTCAACGGCTTCGTGTCCTCAAAGGCCGACCTCATAATGGCCAACGCGACTCCGGCCCTCCAGGCTGCCGCCGCGGCTACCGACAAGATACCCATCCTCGGAACCTCCATCACCGATTACGGCGCAGCACTTGATATCGAAGGCTTCACGGGCACCGTGGGAGGAAACGTCTCCGGCACCTCCGATCTGGCTCCCCTCGACCAGCAGGCCCTGATGGTCAAAGAATGGTTCCCCGACGCCAAGACCTGCGGCATCATATTCTGCACCGCCGAAGCAAACAGCCGCTACCAGGTAGACGTCGTGAAGGCAGAGCTTGAGAAGCTGGGTATCAGCGCCAAAGAGTTCTCCTTTACCGACAGCAACGACATAGCTTCCGTGGTGCAGAGCGCCTGCGAAAGCTGCGATGTACTTTATATCCCCACCGACAATACCTGTGCCAACAACGCGGAATCCATAGCCAACATCGTGATCCCGGCCAAAGTGCCCGTGATCTGCGGAGAAGAAGGCATTTGCAGCAGCTGCGGAGTCGCGACCATCACCATAGACTACTACGATATAGGGGTAAAGACCGGAAAGATGGCTGCCGAGATACTCACGGGCGGAGCCGACATCTCAAAGATGCCCGTAGCCTACGCCCCCGAATTCACCAGGAAGTACAACCCCGCGATCTGCGAATCCCTGGGTATAACTCCCCTCGAAAACTACGAAGCCATCGAATAGACAGAATCAAAGACAAAATGAATCCTCTCATATCTTTCGTAAACGCCCTGCCCGGCGCCTGCGCCCAGGGCCTCATATGGGGAATAGTGGGCCTCGGAGTCTTCATCAGCTTCAGAGTGCTCAACACCTCCGATCTCACCGTCGACGGGTCCATCGCCACGGGAGGCGCCGTATGCGTCATGCTCTTAAGAAGCGGTATGAACCCCGTCCCTGCGGTGTTATGCGCCGCCCTGGCCGGCTGCGCCGCAGGCTTTGTCACCGGGCTTCTCCATACGAAGTGCGGCATACCTGCGATACTGAGCGGCATACTGACCCAGCTGGCCCTGTACTCGGTCAACCTGCGCATCATGCAGAGCAAGGCCAACCAGCCCGTCAGCGTCGACAAATACAGGCTTCTGATCTCACAGAGATACGTTGGAGAAGCCGGTCTTTCAAACCCCATTCCCCTGCTGTTACTGCTCTGCTGCCTTGTAATAGGGCTCAGCTACTGGTTCTTCGGGACTGAGACCGGCTGCGCCCTGAGGGCGACGGGAAACAACAGGACCATGGCATCGGCACAGGGTATCGATACCTCAAAACACATAGTCTTAGGCCTGATGATCTCAAATTCTCTCGTTGCCCTTTCCGGCGGCCTCCTCGCCCAGTATCAGGGCTTTGCCGACATAAACATGGGCCGCGGAGCCATAGTCATAGGCCTTGCGGCGGTCATCATAGGCGAAGTGGCCTTCAGGAGGCTGCTTTCCGTCAACTTTGCCCTGCGCATGCTGACCGTGATCCTGGGCTCTGTGATCTACTACTGGGTGCTGCAGCTGGTCCTGGCCCTGGGACTCAATACCAACGACCTTAAGCTCATAACCGCCGTCATAGTAGCCGCGGCCCTGAGTCTGCCGTATCTTAAAGGGAAGAAGAAAAATGCTTGAGATAAAAGACGTCTGCAAGACCTTCAATGCGGGAACCGTCAACGCCAAGACCGCGCTTGACCACCTGTTCCTCACTTTACAGGACGGGGATTTCGTTACCGTCATAGGAAGCAACGGAGCCGGAAAATCCACCGCCCTCAACGCGGTGGCCGGAAGCTTTCCCGTCGATTCGGGGAAGATAATCCTGGATGGTATCGATATAACCGACATGCCCGCCCACAAAAGGGCCGCCTACCTGGGAAGGGTCTTTCAGGACCCCATGACAGGCACTGCTCCGGATATGTGGATAGAGGAGAACCTGGCCCTGGCCGCCAGAAGAGGCAGCAGAAGAGGCCTCAAATGGGGCATCAGCAGCGCCGAAAGAGAGCGCTACAGGGAGCTTCTTAGGACCCTGGGCCTGGGCCTTGAGGACAGGCTCCAGACTAAGGTAGGCCTTCTTTCCGGAGGCCAGCGCCAGGCCCTGACCCTGCTCATGGCGACCATGAACAGGCCCCGCCTGCTGCTTTTGGACGAGCACACCGCGGCCCTCGATCCCAGGACGGCGAAGACAGTCCTGGACCTTTCCGACCGCATAGTAGCCGAGACCGGCCTTACCACCATGATGGTTACTCACAACATGAAAGACGCCCTCGCCCACGGCAACCGCCTGATAATGATGGACGAAGGGCGTATTAAGCTTGATGTTTCGGGTGATGAGAAGAAGAGGCTCAGGGCTTCGGACCTGCTGGAGGTGTTCTCCGCCAACTGATCACTTGTCCTCGTCGTACTTGAGGACAGCTGTGAAGGCCTCCTGGGGCACCTCGACGCTGCCGAACTGGCGCATGCGCTTCTTGCCCTCCTTCTGCTTTTCGAGGAGCTTCTTTTTTCTTGAGATATCGCCGCCGTAGCACTTGGCGAGTACGTCCTTCCTGAAGGCCTTGACCGTCTCTCTGGCGATGACCTTCTGGCCGATGGAGGCCTGGATGGGTATCTCGAACTGGTGCATGGGTATGACT
>JAFRWQ010000286.1 GCA_017437925.1 Bacillota bacterium | reverse complement strand
GCTTCGCCTTCCACGTCTTCAGCGATGATCAGCAGCTTCTTGCCCTGCTGTACGACCTGCTCCAGTATGGGCAGTATCTCCTGGATGTTGGAGATCTTCTTGTCGGTGATGAGGATGTCGGGGTTGGCGAGGACAGCTTCCATCTTGTCGGTGTCGGTGACCATGTAGGCGGAGAGGTAGCCTCTGTCGAACTGCATGCCTTCCACGACCTCCAGCTCGGTGCCCATGGACTTGGACTCTTCGACGGTGATGACGCCGGCGTTGCCGACCTTATCCATGGCGTCTGCGATGAGCCCGCCGATCTCGGTGTCGCCCGCGGAAACGGAAGCGACCTGGGCGATGGATTCCTTGCCGACGACCGGCTTGCTGTTCTTCTTGATGGCTTCGACCGCCACGTCGACTGCGCCCTGGATGCCCCTCTTGAGGACCATGGGATTGGCGCCGGCGGCTACGTTCTTGAAGCCGTCCCTTACGATGGCCTGGGCCAGCAGAGTGGCGGTGGTGGTGCCGTCGCCCGCGACGTCGTTGGTCTTGGAAGCGACTTCCTTGACGATCTGGGCTCCCATGTTCTCGTAGGGATCCTCAAGATCGATCTCTCTTGCGATGGAGACGCCGTCGTTGATGATCATCGGGGCGCCGTAGGCCTTCTCTATGACCACATTCCTGCCCTTGGGGCCGAGGGTGATCTTTACGGTATCAGCCAGCTTGTCTACGCCGGCCTGGAGTTTTCTTCTGGTTTCTTCGCCGAAAGTGATTTCTTTTGCCATTGTGCTTACCTCTTTACTTTACCACTGCCAGGATGTCCTTCTGGCTTACAAGGATGAGATCTTCGCCGTCCAGCTTGACCTCGGTGCCTGCGTATTTGGAGAAGATGACGTGGTCACCTTTCTTGACTTCCATCTTGACTTCTTCGGTTCCGGGTCCCACGGCCAGGACCTCGGCCATCTGGGGCTGCTCCTTGGCAGCGCCGGGAAGAACGATGCCGCTCTTGGTCTTTTCTTCGGCCTCGAGCCTCTTGATAAGAACTCTGTCTCCTAAAGGTTTGATATTCATGAAATATTCCTCCGTAATATATATTTATCTTATTCGTATTGTTAGCACTCTGTATATCTGAGTGCTAACATCATCAATTATAGCCGCGGGGTCCGATTTGTCAATACCATTCTAGGCCGTTTTTTCAGTCTTCATATTAAATTCACGAACCTCGACTTCTATGCCCAGGATGTTGAAGGCGGTCATGTCGGAGACCATGCGGCGAGCCATGGTCTGAAGCCTTAAAGCGGCGTCTCTGACCTTCCTTCCGTACCAGCAGCGTATGATTATCCTTATGTACATGCCCTCTTCGCTGTTGTTGGAGGCGACCCAGATGACGTCCGAGATATCGGGATCGTCGGAAGCGGCGAAGCCCACTATGTCGCTTATGACCTTGTCGGAGATAGTGAAGTCGCCCATGTAGCTGTAGGTGGGCCTCACCAGGGTCTTCTCGCTGCTCTGGCCCCTGCCCTGCTCGTCCTTCCTGAAGCCCTTGCGGGGGTCGAGGAAATAGCCGGAGAACTGCTTTCTCACCTGCATGGTGGGAGCGGGGATAATGTGAGTGCCGGCGGTGGTCCTAAGTCGGCTCGCCTTTTCTATGGCCTCGGGGGAGGACACGTCCTCGATGTGGATGTGGTCTTCAGGCTCTCCCAGGCCCAGCCTTTCGCATATCCTGTCCACCATGCGGTCGGAGGTGCCTATGACCAGGACACTGTCTATCCCCAGATCCTTTACGGCCTTCGCCACCTCGTCCCTGTGGGAGTCGTCGGTAAAGACCGCAGTCTTTACGGCGCCCAGCCTGGTCGGCTCCTTCTTTGAGGAGCGCCCGGCCACTATATTGCCTCTGTATATGAGAAGACCGTCGTCTATTATGGCCTCAAGACCCAGCCTTCCGCTGAGCTCGGCCGAGACGAAGCTCTTTCCCGTCCCGCTTTTTCCCGAAAAACCGACTATCCTCATGACTCTTTCGCGGCGTCCCCGCGCCGCCCGTAAAAAATACGCCGCAATTCTTCACTTACGGCGCAAAATTTCTTGTTTACTTTTCCGCGCTTTGGTATATTATTGCTTGTAGAGCTTTTGCTCACTTTAGAACAAGGAGGAACAAAAATGGCATATGTGATCACCGACGCCTGCGTAATGTGCGGAGCCTGCGAAGCCGGATGCCCCGTTGGAGCTATAACTGCGGGAGACGGCAAGTACGTCATCGATCCCGATAAGTGCATCGACTGCGGCGCCTGCGCCGGAACCTGCCCCATGGAGGCACCCCAGCCCGAATAAAGCGCAAACAAAACGTCAAAGAGCAGCCGCTTCGTTTGAAGCGGCTGTTTTTCTTGCCCTTATTGATCCTTGTGGTTCATGCTGTAGGTAAGAACGTGGAGAGAATCCGCTATGTATATGTTCTCAAGGCTCACTGTGCCGGGGACCGTTATGTCCGCCGGAACGAAGTTCCATATGCCCCTCACTCCCCCCTCCACCAGCTGGACGGAGATGGACTGGGCCTTCTCCCTGGTCGCGGTTATCACTCCTATGTCTATAGGTTCCGACGCCAGGAAATCCTCCAGCTCGTTCTGGTGGCGTATGGGGACGCCCGCGACCTCTTTTCCCATGAGCTCTTCCTTAACGTCGAAGACGGCCCTGATCTTATAGTGGCTCTCGTAGCTGTCTATGTAGTTGGCTATGGCGTTGCCCAGCCTTCCGCAGCCCACGATGACCATGGTGTACCTCTTGTCGGTGCCCAGAATGCCCTCTATGGCCTTGGCCAGGTCTTTGATGTTGTAGCCGTAGCCCTGCTGTCCGAAACCTCCGAAGTGGTTCAGGTCCTGGCGTATCTGCGAAGCGGTGTAGCCGGTCATGTCGCTGAGCTCTCCCGACGAGATCCTGACGACGCCCTTCTTGTCCAGATCGCCCAGTACCCTGAGATATCTGGGTAGCCTTCTGATGACCGCGTTGGATATCTTCTGCTCCTGTCTGTCCATGATCGTCCTCCTCCTTTTTATTTGTATATTCGAATAATTTTACCATAAGCCAAAACTTGTTACAAGGCGGCTCATGTGTTAAAATATCATAGTTTTTTGCGTATACAGATCATAAATGAGCGTAATAACCGTCTCAAAACTGAATAAAAGCTTCGTGACCGAGCCGGTGCTGACCGACGTGTCCTTCCACATCAACGAGAAAGACCGCATAGGCATAGTGGGGGCCAACGGCGCGGGGAAGAGCACCCTCATAAAACTGCTGACGGGAGAGCTGGAGGCCGACAGCGGCGAGATCTTCCGCTCAAAGGACGTGAGCGTGGGCTACCTGAAGCAAAGGGACCACTTCCCCTCCGGGGGCACCGTCGAAGAGGAGATGCTCAAGATCTTCTCCTGGCAGACCGAGGCGGAGGCCGAGCTGGCCGCCCTTTCAAAAAAGATCGAAGATCTCCACGAAAGCGGCGCTTCCCTCGAGGAGCAGACCGCTCTTTTGGAGCGCTTTGAAGAGCTTCAGATAAGGTTCAGGGACAACAGGGGCTACACCTACAGAAGCGAGATCAGAGGCATACTGAGCAGCCTGGCCTTTACCGAGGACTTCCTTTCAAAGCCGGTGGACCTGCTCTC
>JAFRWQ010000285.1 GCA_017437925.1 Bacillota bacterium | reverse complement strand
GGGGTGATGTCCTGCATGGACAGGGGGAAGACGTAGGGCAGGCGGCCCGTGGTCCTGGACATGACGTCGAGCAGGTCTTCGGCTACAGGCAGTATCCAGCCCTGCTTTACTGTGTTGGATATGGCGAAGCCTCTGGTGTTTATGATGCGGTTGCCCTTGGTTGTATCGACGACCAGTATGGCGTCAAGCTCGGGGCTCACCTCTTCTCTGTTGATCTGGCTCATCTCCACCGGAGAACCCATGAAGGGCACAGGCTTGTGGGGCTGGGTGGGAGCGCAGGGGCAGATCTGGGTGGAAACGAAGACGTCCCCCTCGAGGAAGTCGCCCTTCATCTGCATGTCCAAAAGCTTGGCGGCGACCGCAAGAGCGGTGAGGGCGCCGTCGCCGTCTGATACGAAGCCCGTCATCTCGGGTCTCGCGCCCAGGCCTCCGAGCCTTCCCAGTATGCCTATGGTGGGAGCGCTGCCCCCTTTGGCCTTGCCGTTGAGCCCGGGTATCCTGACCTTGATCATGTCGGTGCTGCCCTTTGGGCCTACTATGGGGAATACTTCGACGTTGGCGCCGGGATTTACCGACTTGAGATATTTTTCCGCTGCTTCTCCGCTGGCAGTGCTGCTGTCCAGCAGGTCGAAGAGCTCTATGACCTGTTTGATGAGCATGTTTTTCTCCTGACAAAACATCGGGGCAAAGGCCCCTTTTTAAAGAAAAGCTAACATATAGATTTTATTCTGAGCCCTGTTCTTTGTCAAGAAATGGATAAGGCTGCCCGTCAGAGCTTGTAGAGCTGCCAGCGGCACTGATCCACGCTGTAGCGAAGCTGGTAGCGCCTCTCTACGTCGTCTATCAGGCTCTGGCAGTCGTATATGAAGGACTTGGCGCCGGCGATCTGCTGCTCCCCCACGCAGATGATCTTCCCCACCATGATCTGGCAGATCTCCCCGCTGTCGTCGGTGTATCTGAATTTGTACGGCAAAGGCCTTTCGCTTCCCTTAAAGACGACTATGGCGTCTATGGGCCTTGCAACGAGTTTCATCGGGCCGTCCCCCTGTCATACGGGCCTCTTCGGACCCGCGGATGTTAAAAAGCTCTGTATTTCACGGCTTCAGCCTTATTATAGCGAACATATGTTCTTTTTTCAAGCACAAAAATTGCCCTTTTGAGGGCAATCCTTTTCACGGGTCAGGGAAGCAGGCGCTTTTCCCTGAAGCTGACGTAGCGGCCGTCCCCTATCAGTATGTGGTCGAGGACTTCTATCCCCAGTATCCTTCCCGCTTCGCAGAGCTGCCTGGTGGAGCTTATGTCGGCGGGACTGGGGGTGGGATCTCCGCTGGGGTGGTTGTGCATCAGTATGACCGCGTAGGCTCCCCTTTTGAGGGCTCCTCCGAAGACCTCCCTGGGGTGGGAAAATGACGCGTTGATCCCTCCCACCGAGATGTCCTCCTTCATGATGAGCTCGCTCTTCACATTGAGCATCAATACTCTGAAGACCTCTTTGGGAAAGCGGCGCATCTCTTCCATGCAGAGGGCCGCGGCCGCGGCAGGGGTGTCGAGCCTGGGGCATACCGAGGCGGGAGCCGAGGCTATGCGCCTTCCCAGCTCCACGGCGGCCGAGATGGCGCAGGCTCTGGCCTCTCCTATTCCGGGGATCTCCATGAGCTCCTGGGGAGCCCTGCTGCTTAAACCCGCGGCGCCCCTTCCGTCAAAGGCCAGGACCCTTGACGCGAGAGCCAGGGCAGACTCGCTTTTCGTCCCCGAGCCTATGAGCACGGCCATGAGTTCAGCGTCGGAAAGAGCCCGCGCTCCCTCCGAAAGCAACCTTTCCCTGGGCCTGTCAGCAGCCGGCAGGGACTTCATACCGAGCTTTTCGCTGTGATTTCCGTTCATTCGGACCTTGCGGTCCCGTCGTCCTTAGTTTTGCGGCGCAGCCGCCATTGAGGCAAGCACTCTTTTGATCTTCTCAAGGGGCAGGCCCACCACGTTGTCGTAGGCCCCCTCTATGCGCTCTATATTGCGGCCGAAGCTGCCCTGTATGGCATAGCCTCCGGCCTTGTCCATGGGTTCCCCGCTTTCAACGTATTCTTTGAGCCACTCCTCGCCGAAATCCCCGACGAAGACGTCGGTGCGGTCGTAAAACAGCAGTTTTCTGCCGCTTCCGATGAAATTGAGAAAGACACCGGTATAGACCTGATGGACCTTTCCGCGAAGGTCTCTCAGCATCGAAAAGGCCTCTTCTTCGCTTTCGGGCTTTCCGTAGATCTTCCCGTCCCTGCACACTATAGTGTCGGCGGATACGGCAAGGCAGGGTCCGGCCCCTCCCTCTTCAGAAAGGCGGCGCTCCGCCTCAAGGCCTTTTCTTAAGGCGAGAGCCATCACGGTCTGGGCGGGACCCAACTCTGTGTGTATGTCTTCGCCGCAGCCGGTCTTAAGGACCCTGGGGCTTAAACCTTCATTTTCAAGCATTTCGATGCGTCTGGGAGAACCGGACGCCAGTATCAAGGGCATGTCACTGAGCTTCATAATTGCCTCCTGCGGACGATTATACTGCCAATATCTGTAAATTGCAAGAGCTTTGTGAAAACCGGCCCCGTATTTTTCGCAAAAACCTCTGCGAAAGCTCAAAAAAATATGCTGCATAAGCGTTTCGGTACTTTTCCACAGGCTTTTTTGATGATAGAATAATTGTAACTAACTTTAGATGGAGATTCACATGGGAACCGTCATCATGATAGCCTCCGGCAAGGGAGGCTGCGGTAAGACCACCGTCGCGGTAAATCTGGGCTGCGCCATGGCATCGCAGGGTAAGACCACCCTGCTTTTGGACATGAACATAGGCCTGAGAAACCTGGATATATACACCGGCCTTCAGGACAAGGTCATCTTCGATCTGGGCGACTTCCTCACCGGAACCTGCCGCCTGAGCAAGGTCATAGTGGCCGACGACGAGCATCCCGGCCTCTTCCTCCTCTCAAGCCCCCAGTTCAGAGGCATAGAGGGTCTGACAGACCAGCACATAAGGCTCCTTTGCAGCAAGCTGGCTTCAAGCTTCGACTGCGTCATCATAGACAGCCCTCCGGGCATAGGCACCGACTTCTGCAAGCTGGCCGCCGGAGTCGACAAGGCTCTGATCGTTCTGACCCAGGACTACGTAGCCCTGAGGAATTCCGACACTGTGAACAAGAGGCTCGAGAGCCTGGGCGTGGAGGACCTCTACTACGCCATCAACCGGGTCAACCCCATATTCTGGGGAAGCGAAGGCGTCCCCGACGCCGAAAAGATCGCCGAGGTCATGAAGACCGCCCTGGTGGGCATAGTTCCCGAAGACCCTGCCATCCATCTGGGCAACAACACAGGAAGGCCCGCCGCGGCCGACAGCGGCAGCTACGTGCGCCAGACCTTCCTCGACATAGCCTCAAGGCTGATGGAATAACCCCGTAAATACATAGATCTGACCGGGCGGCCCGCTTTGGGGAGCCGCCTTTATTTTTCCCCGAAAGGAAGATACATGGATTACGATTTCAACAAGTGGATGAGCGACTACAGGGTCATCTCCGCCGTGGGCGAGAACGGCGAGGGAGGCATAGACAGGCTGGCCTTCACCGACTACGATTTCGCCGCCCGCACCGAGCTCCTCAACAGGGCCTACGGCCTGAGGCTCCAGTGCTACCTCGACGCCGCCGAGAACCTCTGGTTCGCGAAGCCCGGCACCGATCCCGACCTTCCTCCCCTGCTCATAGGCTCACATCTTGACACCGTCCCCAACGGCGGACGGTACGACGGGGTGCTGGGAGTAATGTCGGGCTTTCAGGTCTTAAGATACCTGGCCGACAATAAGATCGAGCACAGAAGGACGGTGGAGCTGGTCGCCTTCAGCTGCGAGGAATCCAGCCGCTTCAGCCTATCAACGATAGGGAGCAAACTGGCCTGCGGCCTCACCACCCCCGAAAAGCTCAAGACCTACAAAGACTTTGAGGGACACAGCCCCGTCGACTTCCTCTCAAGGCTCAAATACGCCCCCGACACCCTCATCGACAGGCAGCGCCACATAAAGGAGTGCATGGGCTACATCGAGCTTCACATCGAGCAGGGCCCGGTCCTGGAGTCCTACGGGACCGACATAGGAATAGTCGAGTCCATAGCTGCCCCCATACGCCTGCGCCTCGAGTTCACCGGAAGGAGCGACCACTCTGGAGCCTGCCCCATGGACCTTCGCTGCGACGCCCTGGCCGCAGCCGCCCTCACCATAACCGAGGTCGAAAGGCTGGGAAGAGAGGAGTCGGCATACCGCTCAGTCGCGACCGTCGGAACCATCAACGTGCCTCACCAGGCCCTGAACGTCGTTCCCGGCGCCTGCACTATCCAGGTCGACATCAGGGGCATACACAGAGACAGCATGGACCGCATATATAACGGCCTCATGGCCTTCCTGGACGGGGTCGAAAAGGACCGCGGCGTCAGGATAAACCGCGTCATGCTCTCGGACGAAAATCCCGTACCCCTGGATAAGGAACTCGGAAAGATCATCGAAAGGAACTGCTTAAAGACCGGCCTTTCCTGCCGCTGGATGCCCAGCGGGGCCGGCCACGACGCCATGAACGTGGCAAAGCTCATACCTTCTGCCATGATATTCGTCCCCTGCCGGGGCGGCATAAGCCACAATCTCAACGAATACGTCTTCGAAAAGGACCTGCGCAACAGCATACAGATACTCTACGAAGTCGTGATGGACATCTGCGCCTAAGAAACGGAGCCTCCCATGAGCGATACCAACGAAAGATTCCACCTGATAGACCATCCCCTGCTTGCCCACAAGCTCTTCACCCTGAGGGACAAAAACACCAAGACTAAGGATTTCAGGACCTGCCTCTCCGAGATGACTTCTATACTCTGCTACGAGGCGACCCGCACCATGCCCATGAGAAGAGTCCCGGTCAAGACCCCCTTCGCCGAAATGGAAGCTCCCGACATGGAGCCCGGCTCCCTGGCCGCCGTCGCCGTCCTGCGTTCGGGGCTCGGAATGACCGAAGGAGTCCTGACTCTCGCGCCCTTCGCCAAGGTGGGCCACATAGGCATTTACAAGGACAAGGAGCTGGGAAGGCCGGTCCAGTACTACAGCAAGATGCCCACCGACATCTCAAAGCGCCACGTGCTGCTGCTGGAGCCCATGCTGGCCACGGGTGAGACCGCCGACTACGCCATAACCATGCTCGAGAACTACCGCTGCCCCGCAGTGAGCCTCCTCACCATAGTCGCCGTGCAGCAGGGCGTGGATCTGGTCCTTGAAAGGCACCCTTACGTCCACATCTTCGCCGCGGCTCTCGACAGCTCCATCAACGATCAGGGCTACATAGTTCCGGGCCTCGGAGACATAGGGGACCGCATGTTCGGCACCAGGTAAAGCCGGGCGAAAGCATTCAAAAACTGCGTAAAGCCGGGCCGAAAGCTTACAAAAACCGCATAAAGCGTGAAAGACCGGGCCTCCGATATGGAAGCCCGGCTTTAGTTTTGCTTCGGTGTAATGCTCTATTCAAGCTTTATGGTAAGAGTTTCAAGGGATCCGTATTTGGTGAACATGGTCTTTCCGTCGAATTCGACGACGGTCCAGCCCGGGTCTTTGGTGGAGGCTTTGCCGTCGACCACGGCTTGCATCATGCCCCCGCTTAAGAAACTGATCTTGACCGAGCCGGTGCCCTTAGATATGCCCGCCGCCATATTGACCTGGCGCAGCCTGGACCGGCTGCCCTCCTCCTTTTTGATCTTCGCGGACTTGTCCAGAGAGATCACTATGTCGTTGCCCTCCCTGAACCAGATGTTGGAGTCGGAAGAGAATTCGGAAGCGTCGAGGAACTCGGCGAGGCAGAGCCTGGCTCCGAGAGACCCCGCGACGTCGCAGTCGTAGAGGGCATAGTCGGTGTCGGTCATGAATGACGAGATCTTAAGGCCCGAGCCGAGCAGGGCTCCTTCGGCCTTTGCGCTCTGCTTTATGACGGCCGCGCTGACCTTGGACATCTGGTCCTCCCTGCAGAAATTGTAACCGTTCTCGCGCCTGAAGCTCTCGGCGTTCTGAAGCATGGACCTTGCCCCGGTGTCGGTCTGGTAGCAGAAGTCGCAATGGTAGAATATGCTCATCGGCATGCGGTACTTGGCCGACATGTTCGACCTCTCATAGGGGGTGTAGAGCAGGACAGCGTTGTTTTGTATCAGAAGCGTTTCCTTGCCTTTGTTTACAAGGAAGAACGGCAGGTCGACCACGTTCTCCTCGGCGTACTGGGGAGGAGTCACGAAGCCGTCGGCCGAGGCGAAGCCCGACTGCCAGAGAAGCCCGGCGTTCCATATGGACAGCTGGGTCTGGGTCTCGCTCTGAGCGCTGGTGTACCAGGTGTGCTGGTTGGCTCCGGTGCCGGAGACGTCGACCCCGTAGGTATTGAGCAGGGCCTTCTTGTGGGCTTCGAGCTCCCAGGCTTCTCTCTCTTTCGAAGAGCCTGTGGTGGTGTAGAAGTGCATGCCCAGGTAGTAATCGCGGTCGACGCAGTAGTCGATCTGCTCCTGAAGCTGGTCCTTGAACGGGAAGCAGGGGTCGTCTATGGGATAGGCAAGGCCGTACTCCATGCAGCCGACCACCAGGTCCTTCTTTCCGTCGCCGTTGAGGTCTTCCATGTAGGGGCAGGCGTAGTTTCCGAACTTGATGTTGTAATTGCCCTTGTAGTTGAGCTCGCTTCCGGTGACGAAGCCTCCGAATTTGAAGCTCTTGCCGTTGTTGAGAAGGACTCCGACATAACCGAGGTAGGTGCCTATGACTATGTCGTCTTTTCCGTCTCCGTTCCAGTCGCAGAGGCAGGGAGCGAGCCACTTGCCCATACCCGCGTTGGAGCAGACGCCCGAAATATCAAGGCTTTCGGCGACTCCGTTCAGTATGCGGCGGCTGAAGGCGTAGAAGTCGGGCTCGGTGCCGTCGGTGTAGTAGACCATCATCCTGCCCGTGTCGGAGCCTATGATCATGTCGGTGCTCCCGTCGCCGTTCATGTCGCCGAAGCGGACCGTGACCTGGCCCTTGATGCCGGTATCCATCCAGAGTTCAAAAGGCGCGTACTTGCGTATGCTGAGGCACTTGGCCCAGTAGAGCTTTCCGTCCCCCGCCCCGCTTACCAGATCCAGCAGGCCGTCACCGTTGACGTCGAAGAAGACCGGGGAGGAGTAGCCGTAGCCCCCGTTCACAGCTGTGGTTAAGGGCTGGCCCTTGCTGTCCTTAAAGATCTGGGCGGCCTCGGTGGAAAAGCGTCCGTTCACGGTGCCGGTCCCGTGATAGTAGTAGACCTGTCCGTCGCGGCTTCCGCAGAACATGTCGAGCTTGCCGTCGCCGTCGTAGTCGAAGACCGAGGGATAGGCCATGCTCTTGTGGATGGTATCGTCGACGAAGTAGCTGGTCTCGTCGATATCGAAGCTCTGTTTGATCCACTGCCCTCCCGCGGCCACATGTTTTCCGGAGGAGTAGGCGCTCTCGTTCAAGTCAAATTCAAAGGTGTAGCCGCTGCCCTTGTCCTCGTTCAGCAGGTAATTGACGCTCTCGGCCTTGAGAAACCACTGGTAGCTGTTCCTGACCACGGTGAAGCTGGGCACCTGCTTATACTCCTTGCAGAGCTCTCCGAAGGTGATGAGGGCCTCATGCTCTATGCCGGTGATCTCCTCGATGTGGAGCTCCCAGCTCATGGTCGGCGAACCGAAGTAGCCGTAGACCTTTTCCAGGGCGAAACCGTATTTCTGCTTGGAGACGTACTTGGCGAAACCGTTGTATATGAGCATGTTGAAGCTGGCGGTGGAACTGGAGAAGCCTCCGACGGCTTCCTTTCCGCTCTCCATGGTGAAGCTTCCGCCCATGTAGTAATTGGGGAGCAGGGGGTTGGTGAAGAAGACCGTGCCCTTTTCGCAGCGGCACATGGAGTATATGCCCACCCCGTTGAGGCTCAGCATGGGGACGGCGTCTCCGCCGCGAAGGCCCCATCCGTAGTCCAGCGAAGAGAGCTTGTCGAACTCGTCGTAGCCCGAGTAGAG
>JAFRWQ010000284.1 GCA_017437925.1 Bacillota bacterium | reverse complement strand
CGTGCCCGCCGTGAGCCTGGAAAGGGCCTTGGACGCGGGCAGCACGCCCACGATGTTGTCCACCGAGCCGTCCATCACGGGGATACGGGAATACTTTTCTTCCAGAAGGAGCTGCCTGAGATCGTCCTCGCTGGCGTCCAGGGGCACCATGACCACCTGGTCCACGGGCGTCATGATCTCGCCGGAAAGGATGTCGCCGAAGTGGATGGTGGACTTGATGATGTCCTTCTCCACAGGCTCGATCAGTCCGTCCTCGCCTACGTTTTCCACCATCTCCTCAAACTCGTCCTCGGTCACGTCCGGCAGGGACTCCTTGTGGGGCAGCATTTTCTTGGCGGTCTCGCCGATGTAAGTGAAAAAGGCGCTCAGCGGCGAGAGCAGGAGCTTGAAAAAGCTGATGGGGTAGGCGGCGAGAAGCGCCCAGGCGTCGGCGTTTACCTTGGCGATGTTTTTCGGGATCGTTTCGCAGAACAGGAATACCAGCAGCGTGGCCACGACGGTGGCGACCACGGAACCGGCGTCCGAGCGCAAAAGCTCCACCACCGCAACGGTAGCCACGGCGGAAATCAGGATATAAACGATGTTGATGACGATCAGTAGCGTGACGATGGTGCGGTCAAAATCGTCCAGCAGCTTAACCAGACGCCTGGCGCGGCGTGAACCGTTTTCGGCCAGGGCGCGCACCCGCGCTTCATTGCAGAAGGAAAAGGCCGTTTCGCTGCCCGCGAAAAAACCGGCAAAGGGCAAAAGGCATAAGATCAGCAGAATACTTCGGGGGATATCGTCCATGGGATGAACGTTTCGCTTCCTTTCGGGTAGAATGGCATTATTATGCCATGATTTTCACGATTTTGCAATAGAAAATTCAAGTTTTTGGGAGATTTTTGTGGCCGCATACGATAAAACAGCGCCGTTCCCCGTCTGCAGGCGGGAAGCGGCGCGTTCCGAAGCACTTTTTAACCCATCTTGTCGGTGAGCTTCGCTCCGCCCAGGATATGCACATGCATGTGCTCCACGCTCTGGCAGGCGTCCGGGCCGTTGTTGGTGATCAGGCGGAAGCCGTTTTCCAGGCCTTCGGCGCGGGCGATGTCGGTGCAGGCCTTGAACACGTAGCCGGTGAGGCCGGGGTCTTTGCCGGCGCAGTCGCTCACGTTCTTATAGTGGGCCTTGGGCACCACCAGCACGTGTACGGGCGCCTGGGGATTAATGTCGCGAAAGGCGTACACCCGGTCGTCTTCGTATACCTTCGCGGAAGGGATCTCGCCCCTGATGATGCGGCAGAACAGGCAGTCGTCCATTTTCGTTACCTCATTTCGTTATTTGGCCGAGGCACAGCGTTTGCTTAGCTTCGGTGATCAGCACATCGCGGATGTCTCCGGGCAGGGCGGCAGCGCGCACGCGCACGTAGGTGTCGGTATAGCCTTCGCACAGGCCGTCCTCCGTACAGGCCTCGAACAGCACGGGCCGCGTTTGACCGACGCTGTCAAGGCAATACTGCTCCTCCAGTTCTTCACCCAGGCGGATCAGCTGCTCCGCCCGGCCTTTTTTTACATCCTCGCTTACCTGCCCCTTCAGCCGGTCGGCGGCGGTGCCGCTGCGGCGGGAGTAGGGGAACACGTGGAGCCTGGCAAGGCGGGCCTGCCGGACGAAAGAAAGGGTCTGGGAAAACTCCTCCTCCGTTTCGCCGGGAAAGCCCACGATCACGTCCGTGGTCACGGCGCAGCCGGGAAAGAAGCGGCGCAGGTTCTCGCAGGCGGCAAGATAGTCTTCCGGGGTATAGCGGCGGTTCATGCGCCTGAGTACAGTTTCGCTGCCGCTTTGCAGCGAAAGGTGGAACTGCGGGCACACGCCGGGGATGAGGCTCAAGTCCCGGGCAAATTCAGCCGTGATGTTTTTGGGCTCCAGCGAGCCCAGGCGCACCCGCTTTGCGGCGCAGGCCGCGGCGCGCACCGCGTCCAAAAGGCTTTCGCCCGTGTCCAGGCCGTAGCTCATCAGGTGGATGCCGGTGAGCACGATCTCCCGGTAGCCCGCTTCGGCCAGGCGGAACGCCTCGGCGCGCAGGTCGGAAAGAGGCATGGACCTCACGGGGCCGCGCACATAGGGAATCACGCAGTAGCTGCAGTAGCGGTCGCAGCCCTCCTGGATCTTCATCACGGCCCGGGTCCTGCCCTCGTGGCGGGACACGGAAAGCATCTCAAAAGGCGTTTTTTCAAGGCCTGAAACGGCGTCTATCGGCGCATCAGAGGCCAGCGCCTTTTTAAGCAGCCCAGCCACTTCACCCCGGCGCTGTACGCCGATCAGCAGCTTCACGCCGGGCAGGCAGAGCGCCCGGGGCGTGCGCTGGGTGAGGCAGCCCGCCGCGATGATGGCGGCGTCCGGATGCTCCCGGTGCACGCGGCGGATGAGCTTGAGGGACTTCTGGTCTCCCGTGCCCGTCACGGTGCAGGTGTTGATCAGGTATACGTCCGCGCTGCTTTCGAAGGGAACTGTCTTGTAGCCCGTCCTTTCGAGGATCTCCAGCATCGCCTCGGTATCGTACTGGTTGACTTTGCAGCCCAGGGTCTTCGCGGCGACGGTAGGCATCACATATCCCCCCAGAGCGTCATGATCTGGGCGCAGGCGGCGATTGCGGCGGTCTCCGCCCGCAGTATGCGGGGGCCCATGGTGACGGGCAAGGCGCCGCAAGCGCAAAGCGCCTCGGCTTCTTTATCGCTGATGCCGCCCTCGGGGCCGATCACGCAGCCGATGTCGTTTAAAAGGGGTTCGCGCTCAAAAAAGTCCGCCAGCCGGTCGCCAGACGCTTTTTCCCACATGAAAAACGAGCGCCCGCACAAAGGAAGCTCTTCCTTGAGAATACCGAAATCGATGGGATCGGCGATCTCCATTTCGGCCTGCCTGCCGCACTGCTTGATGGCCTCGGCGGATATGCGCCGGGCGCGGGAAAGCTTTTTGTCCGCCTCGCCGGGGGCGATTTTGGCTACCGAACGCTCCATGCGTACAGGCACCAGCCGGGCGCAGCCCAGCTCTGTGAGCTTCTGGGCGATCAGCTCCAGCTTCTCGCCTTTAGGGATGCCCATATACACCGTGAGGCGCACCGGCGCCTCGGTGGAGGGCTTTGGCGCGCCCAGCAGGATGAACGCGTCCTCTCCATCTATGTCCATCACGCCTTCCCAGGCGCGCCCGCATCCGTCCGTGGCTTCCACAGGGTCGCCGGATGCAAGGCGCAGCACCTTCAGGGCGTGCTGCTTTTCTTCTTCGCTGAGCCTGGCTCTGCCCAGGGGTGCGTCTTCAGGCGCGATACGGAACCTGTGCATCTTATTCCCGGCAGGCGATGGCCGTCCACTCGCCCTGATGGCGGATGTCCAGGCGCGTATAGCCCGCCTTTTTCAGGGCATCCAGCGTATCGTTTTCGCGCTCGCGGGCGATGCCGGAGCATATGAACACGCCCTGGTCCTTCAGAAGCGCCTTCGCGGGGGCGCAGATATGGATGATGACGTCGGCGATGATGTTGGCGATGATCACGTCCGCCTTGCCCTGAGCCTTTTCCATCAGGTCGCCGCATTCGCAGCGGATCACGTTTTCAAAGCCGTTGATTTTCACATTTTCCCGGGCCACGCGCACCGCCATGGGGTCGATGTCGCTGGCCAGAACTTCCTTTGCGCCCATGTGGGCGGCGGTGATGGCCAGTATGCCGGTGCCGGTGCCGATATCCATCACCTGCATGCCGGGGCGCACGTACTCTTCGGCCAGCGCCACACACATGCCGGTGGTCTCGTGGGTGCCAGTGCCGAAAGCCATGCCGGGGTCGATGGTGATGATCCTGTCGCCTGGCTCGGGGGAATACTCCTCCCAGCCGGGCTTGATCACGATGCTCCTGCCCAGGCGGAAGGGCTTATAGCTCTTTTTCCAGTTTTCGGCCCAGTCCTCGTCGTCCACGCTGCCCGCCAGCACTTCCAGCTTGCCCAGGTCTACGCCGGGAGCCAGACGGGGCAGTTCGGCCACGCGCTGGCGAACGGCGGCCAGAGTATCGCTGGCCCTTTCGTCCATGGGATAGTAGCCCGTCACCTTCACGTCGTCGCCGATGCGGCGGGCGATCTCTTCATCGATGATGTCCCACTGCCCTTCGGGGCGCTGGTTGAGCTGCACGTCGTTTTTATCCTCGATCACCGTGCCGGCACTGCCCGCGTCCAGAAGCACCTGGCTGACCGGTTCGCTACCCAGGGTGGTGGTCAGAACGGTTATTTGCATCCAGTCCATATCGGTTTAACCCCCGAACGCGTCCTTGAGCTTATCCAGGAAGGACTTCTTTTTTTCGTATTCGCGGCCCGTGGTGGATTCCTCGAATATGCGCAGGATCTCCTTCTGCTTGTCGGTGAGCTTCTTGGGCACCTCCACCTGCACGGTCACGTACAGGTCGCCCTTGTTGCCGGAGCGCACGTAGGGGATGCCCAGGCCCTTCATGCGGAAGCTCTCGCCCGGTTGAGTCCCTTCCGGAATGGTGAGCTTGGCGGGCTTGTCCAGCGTAGGCACGTCAATCTGTGTGCCCAGCGCCGCCTGCGAGAAGGAGATGGGGATCTCGATAAACATATCCGCGCCCTTGCGGGTAAACAGCTTGTGGGGCTTGATGCTGATCACCAGCTGCAGGTCGCCCGCCGGTCCGCCGTTTTCGCCGGCATGGCCCTGGCCGTGGATGTTGACCACGTTTCCTTCGTCCACGCCCGCCGGGATGTTCACGCTGCGCCGCTTGGTGGTGCGGATCTTGCCGTTGCCGCCGCACTTGGTGCAGGGATCGGAAACCGTCTGCCCGCGCCCGCGGCACTGGGAGCATTCCATGCGCCGCTGCACGCGGCCGAAGGCGGTATTGGAGATCACGGTCTCCACGCCCGTGCCCTTACAGCGGGTGCAGGTCTGGGGCTTGGTGCCCGCCTTGCAGCCCGTGCCGCCGCACACATCGCAGACTTCCACGCGGGAGAGGTTGATCTCCTTCTGGCAGCCCTTGGCAGCCTCCTCGAAGGTGAGGGACAAGTTCATGCGGATGTCGTCGCCCTGCATGGGCACGTTGCGCCGCTGGCCGGAGGCGCTGCCGCCCGTGAACATATTGAAGATGTCTTCAAAGCCCCCAAAGCCGAAACCGCCGCCACCAAAGCCGAAACCGCCCGCGTCGAAGCCGCCCGCGCCCATCTCGGGCCCGTCCACCGAGCCGAACTGGTCGTAGCGGGAGCGCTTCTGCGGATCGGACAGCACGCTGTAGGCTTCGTTGACCTCTTTGAATTTTTCCTCGGCCTCTTTGTTGCCGGGGTTTATGTCAGGGTGATACTTTTTGGCCATCTGGCGGTACGCCTTTTTGATCGCGGCTTCATCGGCGCTGCGCTCCACGCCCAGTACCTCGTAATAGTCCCGCTTTGCCAAGCTGTAACACCTCCTTATCTGCTGAATGCGTTATAAACAGGACAGAAGCGAAAGCCGCCCGGCTTTCGCCTGATTTGGGCTGAGGCCCGGCCGCAAACGCGGCCGGGCGCACCCAGTAAATCAGTTGTTGTCGGTAAAGTTGGAGTCCACGGTGCCGTCGTCGTTCATGCCGCCGGGCTGCGCACCGGGCTGGCCGGCGTTGGGCTGGGCCTGCTGATAGACCTTGCCGAAGATCTCGTAGGTCTTCTGGGTGAACTTCTCCATGGCCGCCTTGATCTCGTCCACGTTGTTGCCCTCGCGCACCTTCTTGAAGTCGGCGATCTCGGTCTCCAGCGTGGCCTTGTCCGCCGCGTCCAGCTTGCCGTCCATTTCCTTCATGGTCTTTTCGGTCTGGTAGATGAGGTTGTCGGCCTGGTTCAGGGTCTCGACCTCTTCCTTGCGCTTCTTGTCCTCGGAGGCGTAGCGCTCGGCGTCGTCCACGGCCTTCTTGATGTCCGCCTCGCTCATGTTGGAGGAAGCGGTGATGGTGATGTTCTGCTCGTTGCCGGTGCCCAGGTCCTTGGCGCTCACGTGCACGATGCCGTTGGCGTCGATATCGAAGGTGACCTCGATCTGCGGCACGCCTCTGGGAGCGGGAGCGATGCCGTCCAGGTGGAAGCGGCCCAGCTCCTTGTTGTACTGCGCCATCTCGCGCTCGCCCTGCAGCACGTGGATCTCCACGCTGCTCTGGCCGTCCGCCGCGGTGGAGAAGATCTGGCTCTTCTTGGCGGGAATGGTGGTGTTGCGCTCGATCAGGCGGGTGAATACGCCGCCCAGGGTCTCGATGGAGAGGGACAGAGGAGTTACGTCCAGAAGCAGTACGTCCTTGACCTCGCCGGTCAGAACGCCCGCCTGGATGGCGGCGCCCACAGCCACGCATTCATCGGGGTTGATGCCCTTGAAGGGCTCCTTGCCGGTGACCTGCTTTACTGCCTCCTGTACGGCGGGGATCCTGGTGGAACCGCCTACCAGTATGACCTTCTGGATGTCGCTGTTGGTAACGCCAGCGTCGGCCATGGCCTTTCTCATGGGCTCTATGGTCCTCTGGACCAGGTGAGCGGTCAGCTGGTCGAACTTGGCCCTGGTGAGGTCCATGTTCATGTGCAGGGGCCCGTTGGCGTTAACGGTGATGAAGGGCAGGTTCACATTGGTGGTCTGGCTGGAGGAGAGCTCCTTCTTGGCCTTTTCAGCGGCCTCCTTGAGCCTCTGCATGGCCATCCTGTCGCTTCTCAGATCCACGCCGTTCTCTTTGGCGAACATGTCCGCCATGTAGTTCATCAGCACGTTGTCGAAATCGTCGCCGCCCAGCTTTGTGTCGCCGTTGGTGGAGAGCACTTCGAAGACGCCGTCGCCCAGCTCCAGTATGGAGACATCGAAGGTGCCGCCGCCCAGGTCGTAGACCAGTATCTTCTGGGAGCTTACTTCCTTGTCGAGTCCGTAGGCGAGAGCCGCCGCGGTGGGCTCGTTGATTATTCTCTTGACGTCGAGGCCCGCTATGCGGCCTGCGTCCTTGGTCGCCTGCTTCTGGCTGTCGGAGAAGTACGCGGGGACGGTGATGACCGCCTCGGTGACCTTCTCGCCCAGATAACTCTCGGCGTCGGCCTTGAGTTTTGAAAGTATCATTGCCGAGATGTCCTGGGGAGTGTATTCCTTGCCGTCGATGGACACCTTGTAAGAGCTGCCCATGTGACGCTTTATCGAGGAAATGGTCCTCTCGGGGTTGGTGATGGCCTGGCGCTTTGCGGTCTCGCCTACGAGCCTTTCTCCTCCCTTGGTAAAGCCGACTACGGACGGGGTGGTCCTGTTGCCCTCGGCGTTGGCGATTACGGTGGGTTCTCCGCCTTCAAGCACTGCTACGCAGCTGTTGGTGGTTCCCAGATCGATTCCTATAACTTTGCTCATTTATTTTCCCTCCTGGGTTTAAATTTACTTATCTATTGAGCGACGGCTACCATGGCCGGTCGTATCACTTTGTTGTTCAGGGTGTAGCCCTTTCTGAACACTTGGGCTACCGTCCCGCTCTCGAAGCCTTCGGCCTCAACGTTCATCACCGCATTGTGGCAGTTGGGATCGAAGGGCTTTGAGAGAGCTTCTATCTCTTCGACTTTGTTCTTTTCAAGAACGGTCTTGAGCTGCTTTAATATGAGTTCCATGCCTTCCTTGTACTTTTCGTCCGCGGTCTCTGTCTCCATTGCCCTCTCGAAGTTGTCGAGAACGTCCAGGAGCTGCTTTGCGAACTCCTCGTTGGCGAAGGCGTATATGTCGCTCTTTTCCTTTTCGGTGCGGCGGCGGTAGTTCTGGTACTCGGCCATGAGCCTTAAGCGGCTGTCCTCAAGCTCTTTGCAGCGCTTTTCGAGCTCTCCGGCTTCGTTCTTTTCTTCGCTTTCCGCAGCCTTTTCGCTATCTTCGGACTCTTCCGCCTCAGCTTCCGCCGGGCGCTGAGCGTCTTCTTTTTCGTTTTTTTCGGTCCCGCTTTCGGTATCGGATGCGGCCCCGCAGGGCTTTACGTCCTTTACTTCTTCCGCATCGGGCCTCTTATCTTCTGTCATTCCGTGCCGTCTCCTGTGATCTCAAATGTTCTGCTCAAATTGTCTGTCATATACTGTATGACCGAACTTATCTCGCTGTACCTCATCCTCGTCGGGCCTATGACTCCCAGCTTGCCCACCAGCCTTCCGTTGATGCGGTAGTCGGCGGTGATGAGGCTGCAGTCCTTGAGCTCTGAGTTTTCGTCTCCTATGGTGATTATGAGGCCGTTGTCCCTGTTGACCAGGACGCTGGTGATGTGGTCTTTCTGCTGAAGTTTTTGCAGGAACACCCTCGCCCTTTCGATGTCGCTGTACTCGGGCAGGGAGAAAATGTTTGTGTAGCCCTCCATGTAAAGGTCCACGTTCATCATCTTCTCCAGGGTCTGCATGAAGCTGGGCACCACGTCTCCGGTGAGCCTGTCGAGGGCCGAAAGATCGTTCTTCAGGGTCTCGATTATGTCCATGGTGAGAAGATCGGTCACGGTCTTTCCCATGAAGTTGTGGGTCATGACCTTGGACATGAAGCGCAGGTTCTCTTCGGTGTAGCCGCAGCTGAGCTTCACGGTGGTGTTGCTGATCTGGCCGTCGTCCGAGACTATCATCAGCACTATGGTCCTTTCGTCGACGGGCAGCAGGTTGATGTATTTGAGCCTGCTCTCGCTGCTGCTGGGGCTGATGGCAAAGGACACCAGGTTGGTCATCTCGGAGAGCAGCCTCGCCGCCTTTTCTATGGTCCTGTTGAGCTCTGCCGCGGACTCGTTGAGGCTCTTTCTTATCATCATCTTCCTGTCGTCGGGAAGCTCTGAAGATCTCATCAGCTGGTCCACGTAGAGCCTGTAGGCCTTGTCGGAAGGCACCCTTCCGGCGGAGGTGTGGGGATGGGTAAGGTAGCCCATCTCCTCAAGGTCGCTCATCTCGTTTCTTATGGTCGCGGGGCTTAAACCCATGTCGTATTTCTTTGATATGGTCCGGCTTCCGACAGGCTCAGCGGAATATATAAAGTCTGCGACTATTGCCTGCAGTATCTGAAGCTTTCGTTCATTAAGTTCCATCTGCTCCTCCTGTCTTCTTTCTCGGTGTTTGTTAGCACTCTACACTCGGGAGTGCTAACAACTATGATTAATATAACCTTCCCCCGCCGCGATGTCAACAGTTTTTATAGAAGAATATCTTGTGGATTTGGTGAAGGAAATGAAAAGAGCGGCCCGATCCGGGCCGCCCGCAGGTTTGTATCTTGTTTTGAGTTTTTGCGGCGCTTAGAGAGCCTTGTCTTCGATCTCCTTGAGGAGCATGGCGATGAATTCGTCCTTGGAGACGGGATCCATGTCGCCCTTCTTGCTGGATCTGGGAGCGAATACGCCGGTCTCGATCTCCTTGTCGCCTATTACGACGATGTAGGAGTCTCTGGCGTTTCTCGCCTCGCGGATCTTGTAGCCTATCTTCTCGTTTCTGGTATCGACTTCGACTCTGAGGCCGGCCTTGGTCATCTCGTCGGCCAGCTTGAGAGCGTACTCATCCTGCTTGTTGGTCACGGTGAGCAGCTTTACCTGCACCGGAGCCAGCCACAGGGGGAACTTGCCCTCGAAGTTCTCGATGAGTATGCCTATGAAACGCTCGATGCTGCCGTAGGCGACCGAGTGGGTCATGACGGGACGGTGCTTTTCGCCGTCGGGTCCGATGTAGGAGATGTCGAAGCGCTGGGGCATCTGGAAATCCAGCTGGATGGTACCGCACTGCCAGGTACGGCCTATGCTGTCTTCGAGGTGGAAGTCAAGCTTGGGTCCGTAAAAGGCTCCGTCGCCCGGGTTTACGGTGTAGTCCATGCCTATGGATTCCATGGCGTGCTGCAGGGCCGCTTCGGCGGCGTCCCACTCCTCCTGGGTGCCCATGCTGTTCTCGGGCCTGGTGGAGAGCTCGACCTTGTACTCAAAGCCGAAGAGCTTGTAGATCTGGTCTATGAACTTGATGCGGTCCACTATCTCCTTCTCCATCTGGTCGGGAGTCATGAAGATGTGGGAATCGTCCTGGGTGAAGGTGCGGACCCTGAACAGGCCGTGGAGGGTGCCGGAGAGCTCGTGGCGGTGTACCTGGCCAAGTTCTGCGAGCCTTAAGGGGAAGTCCCTGTAGGAATACATCTTGCGCTTGTAGACCAGTATGCTTCCCGGGCAGTTCATGGGCTTGATGGCGTAGTCTTCATCGTCGATCTTGGTGAAGTACATGTTGTTCTTGTAGTGGTCCCAGTGGCCCGAGGTGAGCCAGAGCTCCTTGTTCAGGATCAGCGGGGTCTTGATCTCATCGTATCCGTGAGCGACGTGCTGCTGCTTCCAGTACCACTCAAGCTCGTTCCTTATGATCATGCCCTTGGGCAGGAAGAAGGGGAAGCCGGGGCCTTCGTCGGCGATCATGAAGAGATCCATCTCTTTTCCGATCTTTCTGTGGTCCCTTCTCTTGGCCTCTTCCATCTTCTGCAGATACTCGTCGAGCATGGACTTCTTGGGGAAGGTGATGCCGTATATCCTCTGCAGCATCTTGTTCTTCTCGGAGCCTCTCCAGTAAGCGCCGTTGACGCTTAAGAGCTTGATAGCCTTGATGCCGCCGGTGCTGGGAAGATGGGGTCCCGCGCAAAGGTCGGTGAAATCGCCCTGCTCATAGAGGGTGATGACGGCGTCCTCGGGAAGATCGTTGATCAGTTCGACCTTGTAAATCTCTCCCCTCTTGCCCATGTAGTCGAGGGCCTCCTGCCTGCTGACTTCCTTCCTGACCATGGGTACGTCTTCCTTGACGATCTTGGCCATCTCAGCTTCAAGGGCGACGAGATCTTCGTCGGTGAAGCGGTGATCAACGTCTATATCGTAATAGAATCCGTTGTCGATGGCGGGACCGATGCCGAACTTGGCGGTCGGGAAGAGCCTCATGACGGCGTTGGCCAGTATGTGGGATGAGGTATGCCATACGAGCTTCTTGTCTTCAAGGGTATCGAATTTAATGCTTTTGCTCATTATAATAAGCCTCCGTTTGAACAATAGTTCTTTAATTATATACTCTTCTGTTTACTTGTCAAGCTTGGGAAGAGTCAGCAAAGAAGCAAGCTTCGGTCTTCAGTCCTTTATGATGTAGGCGGCGGTTATGAGGCCCACGTAGGCGGTGTGTATGTCGCCCTTTGAGTAGAATTTGGAGACGATGTCTTCGGGTATCGAGGAAAGATCCTGGTCCTGTTTATAGAGTATTTTGCACTCCAGGGTCAGGGGGTATTCCTTTAGGGCTGGAGTGTTTCCGGTCTCGGGCTCCACAAGTGTGAAGAGCTTTGCCTTGTCTGCGTCTCTGCCCGAGAGGCTGCCGCAGGTCCTGAGGACTTCGGGATCCATTTTGCCGTCAAGGGGCACCGAAATGGTGAATTCGCCGGTCTTATCCAGCTGGGGCTTGGTAAATCTGCTCTGACGAACATAGATATTGAAAGTGGGGAGGTTCCAGAGGGTGCCCAGGTGTCCCCAGCCTATGACCATGGAGTTGAACTTGTCTCCGTTGGTGTTCAGCAGCAGGCCCGGAGATCTCAGGGCTTTTTCGATCGTTTCGGCATGATCGAAGGGATTGATCTTCTCTTTCATGTTGTCTCCTTTCTCGTCTATGGACTCTTTTTATATTATTTTACATCAAAGACCATTGCGTTTCCATGTATAAAGACGCAGCTCAAGCGGTTTCTTTCCCGGAACGCGCATTTTGGCATGGCTTGCGGTCTTAGGACTCCTCTTAAAGATCTGTATTATTCTTAAGGGCGCTGACGAGCTTCTCCACTTCCATCTTCTTCTCAAATAGAACGCAGCCGCCGGTATGTTCCCCCTCCATGAGACGGCCCTTTCTGAGGGCTGTGAACAGCGGAGAGCTCATGGCTTCTCTGAGGGAAGTATCCCTTACGTTCACATCCGAATAGGCAGAGAATGGACAGGGCTCCGCGTCTCCGTGGGAATTGATGTGAAAGAATCCTCTTCCGGCCGCGAGGCAGCCGCCGGAGCTCTTCTCATCTCCCGGGAAAGAGACGAATATCATGTCCTCCCTTTCGTTTCTTAAGACCTCAAGCCTCTTTTCAAGATATATCCTGTCTTCGGACACGGGGGCGAGATGAGCGCTGTCAAGGGTCACCGGGACGTATTCGATGAGAAATACTGCCCTGCAGCCTTCGGACGCGAGACTGTCAAGAAAATCGTCGGAAACGACCTCCTTAAGGTTTTCTCTTGTGACCGTGATGGACGCTCCGTATATCAGCCCTTTGGACTTAAGCTTTTCCATGTTGCGGGTCAGTATATCGTAGATGCCTTTGCCCCTTCTCGCGTCGGTCTCTTCCCTTCCGCCTTCAAGGCTGAAGACGGGGATCAGGTTCCTGCTCCTGTCAAAAAGGACAAAATACCTGTCGTCCATATACGTGCCGTTGGTGAATATGGGGAAAAGGATGTCCTTCATGCCTGCGGCGGCCTCTATGATATCTCTTCTCAGCAGTGGTTCTCCTCCTGCGAGAAGTATGAAGCTGACGCCCAGCTGCTGAGCTTCGCGGAATATCCTCAGCCACTCTTCGCTCTTCAGCTGATCCGTTGGCACGCTGTCGACGGTGGCATTGTTGGCTCTCGAATAGCAGCCGGGACAGTGCAGGTTGCATCTGGACGTGATGCTCGCGATGAGATATGAGGGAACGTGGAGCCCCTCCTTTTCTTCCCTCTTCCTGACTTTGGAAGCCTTCGCGCTGGCTGCGGCAAAGCCGGCCATGAATGCGCTTTCCCTGGGATCCTTTAGCGTCGCCCTGATAGCATCCTTGACTATCTGTTCCACGCCTTCGGTAAGATATTCCTGAAGGTCTATCTTTTCTTCCATTTTTATGACCTCACGGTTTCATCATCTCCGTCAAACTCCTCGCCTTCGGCCCAATGGACGAGCCTGTGGAGTATGGGCCAGAGGGCTTTTCCTTTTTCCGTAAGCGAGTATTCGACTCTGGGAGGGATCTCCTCGAACTGCTTTCTGGTGATCAGGCCGCCGGCCTCCAATTCTTTGAGAGATGAGGAGAGCATCGCTCCGGTTATGCCTTTCGTCTTTTTGATCAGGTCGCCGAAGCGCTGGGTACCGTCCAGATAAAGGGCGCAGATTATCCTGAGCTTCCACTTCCCTCCGATGAGGGAAAGAGCTTTCCCCAGCGGGCAGTCCTGCCCACATGGACAGATCCCTCTGCAGGTATCCGCAGCAGTGTCCGATATGCCTGTCTCCATCCGATCAAGCCTCCGTTAATAAAGTATCCCGGTGTTCTAATATGCAAAGACTATATATCATATTGAATTAATAGTCAATATGTTTTTAATACTAATTATATTTTCAATAGTTATAAAGTCCGGACGTGTGGTGACAGGCAAAAACGTAAAAAGCGCCGATGGCCCGGCGTTGCTGAGTCTTTGCGGCGCTTCGGCAAACGGACGGCCGAATCCCGCGTAAAGCTTTCCCGGTCCCGGCCGTCAGCTCCGGTCTCAGTATTCCCACTGGTATACGGAGCTTCTTGTGATGCTTGATCTTTTAAGGAAACTCAGTCTGAATATGTCGGGACCGCTGTAGACCAGGGTCACGGCGACCGCTGGGCGGCCTGCCGAAAGGCCCAGGTCCTCTATCCCCTCGTAGCCCTTGACGTCATCGTATATCTTCATGCTGCTTTCTATATTGCCCGATGAGAACATGGGCTTTTCGCAGGCTTTGCTTATGAGTATATCGGAAAGCTCCCTCGCCGCATCTTCATCGACTTCGAGAAGGCCCAGGCCGTAGGAGTCCCTTTCTATCACCAGCGAGCCCGCCGCGGCGCAGTCCTCCGAAAGGTTCTTAAGGGACCTTTGCATCTGCATATATAGGGACAGATCGCTGCTGTAAACGAGGAATCCCGTGAAAAGTATCATGAACGCCATGAACATTATGAACACTTTCATCGCCTCAGCCTTTCGCTGGCGGCCCTGCCCTCCACTGTGTACCAGTAAGTGTTTGCATCTTCTTTAAGGCCGAAGAGAGCGCGGCCCGCCATCATCTTTCCTATGGGGACGGTGACCCTGTAATATATGAGGCCCCTCTCCATGTCTTTGGGACTTACGCCTTCGGCGTACATTATGCGGTATTTGGGACTCTCGGTCGCCTCTATGAGAATGTCCTCCGGGTCTATTCCGAGGGACGAACTGATGGAAGACGTCAGCCTTCCCTTTATCTCGGCCGTAAAGCAGCCCTGCTGCCTGGCCTCCTCCTTGGCGGAGGAGACCAGATCGTTTAAGACCGCTATACGGCTGCTGTTCTGCCGGTCAAGGGCGAACTGCAGGAAGAAGACCAGCATCAGCGGCAGTATGGCCGCCAGCACCAGGAACTGCTTCATATTCCCGCCCTTCCGTCCTGTATGCTGTGGACCTCTATCTCCTTGACCCAGAGCCTCTTCACCGAGCTGTAGACGCTGCTTTCGCTGCTTCCCGCTATAAGGTTAAAGAGGAATATGCCCAGCAGCACCGAGGCCGCCATTACGATCAGCTGCTTCATGATCAGTCCCTGCTGAATTCGGTGACCATGGAATCGATCTGGCCGCTGACTGTACCGGCCAGCTTTGAAGCGTCGTTTCTGAAGCCAAGCACCATTGCGGCTATCGCGATGCCGAGGATCACGGTTGAAATAAGAACTATAAGTTGTTTCATTTTACCTCCTTTTCTTTTCAGCCCATCAGCATGCCCAGGGAATCCTTCTGGGCGATGAAATAGGCCACATATATGAAGTTTAACAGCACGGCCATGCAGTTAAGTACCACGGGAAAGTAGACCAGGTCGCTTATCATCTCGTCCTTTTCGACCTGTTTAGTCATGCGCTCTTCCCTCAGGGCGCTTTGGTAGAGCTCGATGCCTGAGAGAAGTTCTGAGGGCTCTATATCCTCCCAGCGGGCCAGGAACTGACCCGTTTCCACGGCATAGGAGGAGCGGAAACGTTCCGAAAAGCTCTTGGCGGCCCTCTCCTTTTCGTTGAGATGGAGCCAGTGGGCCATATCCAGATACACCGGAGAAAGAGCCCTGCTTATCTCGGAAAGCTCGGTCAGAAGGAGCTCGGCGCTGATGCTTTTGCCTCTTCCCAGTATCACCAGGTTCTTTATGTAGGCGAGGCTCTCGGAGAGCTCCCGCTCAAGTCTGTCCTGAATGAGCGAAGTCCTTGCGCCAGCTATGGCTCTTCCCAGGCTGTTTTTGCTTTCTTCGGATATGTATCTCCTCGCGAAGAGTTCGGCCCTGGCTTTGAGATCCGGCTTTCTTTTAACTTTTATTGTCAGTATCCCGAGCCAGAAAAGGCCCGGCATCATGAAAGGAAAGTATTTCATAAGATCTCCTAAAGATCGAGACTCGCCCTGCTTATCAGCCTTAAAAGCGTCAGGTTAAATATAAAGAGCAGCGCGGTTATGAGAAACATCATAAGTCCTTCGGGGCTTATGAACTGATTTCTGAAGAGTTCTGCAGGCTTAATACCCAGATAGCCCACCGACAGGGCCATGGTACCTATGTATAGTATGGGCACCATGAACATGGCCATGCGGCCGGCTTCCGAGTTGAGCCTTTTCCTCTCCTCCATCCTGCGGTTGGCGGCCTTAAGCTGGCCCGCTATGTCGGACAGACCCTCGGATACGTCGCTGCCCTTTTCGGCAGAGACCCTTATGCAGGTCGCGAGCATGCTGCCCCAGACCGTTCCCAGGGCGTAGGCCAGTTCCCGGCATGCCGACGAGATCTCGGTCCCTCCCGACGCAGCCCTCAGGCGTATGAGCAAAAGGTAGATCTGCTTTCTGCATAGGGGGAAGTCTCCGTCAGAAGATACGGCGGCTTCAAGCGCCCTGTATATGTTCCTGTTCTGCATGCGGTACTGCCTGGCGAGCTCTGTGACCAGGGCTATGCCCTCGCGGCTCGCCCTGCTCTGCATGTCTTTAAGCTTCAGACTGAGGAGCAGCAGCGGAAGAGCGCAGAAGAGCAAGGAGTATATGACCGCAGCAGGAAGGCTAAGACTCCTTAAGCTTAAGGCAAGGACCGGGAAAAATACCGCCGCAAGACCCCAAAGGGCTGAAACGGGACTTATCTCTTTGCCCAGGGCAGCCGACGCGAGCCTTGAAGGCCATATGGCCCATTCAGGTAAGCTGCTTTCTTTTTCGATCTTTTTCCCCAGCCTCTTTTTGAGCCTGATCCTCATAGCGATATATGCCGCGCAGTCTCTGAATATGAGGCCGAGACCGGCGAGAAACGCGATGTATAAGAAACATTCCAGCCCCAGCGCCAGGGTGACTCTACTCATTTTTCGCTCCTTTCACGGGAGACTCTTCCGAAAGCTTCGCAAGCAGTCTTCGCATCTCCCTGTAATCTTCGGGTGAACTTTCAAGCCCATAGCTTTCTTGAGCCGGACCCACTTCGTCAAAAAAGGTCCAGCTTTCGGTCTGCTGATCGTAAAGGCAGACGGGCTTTACGCTTATTGCGCCATCCGTGCTGAGGTCCAGATAATGAATGCTTTTAAGCCTTTTCTGCCTCTTGTCGGACAGCTGCACGAAGTGGAATAGGTAGTCGAAGCCCGAAGCGATCATCTGCATGGTGAGCCTCAGGTCTCCCCCGGTCTGCTTTACTATCTCGGTCGCGGCTTCAAGAACGAAGCGGGAAGGCTCCCTTGAATGGAAGGTCAGCTTCATCCTCTTGGTGCCTTTAGCGGCAAGCCTCACCGCAGTGTCAAGGGCTATGCCGTCCCTGGCCTCCGCCAGTATGAAATAGTCGGCGTCGCTCCTTAAAAGGTTCTTTGAAATGAGCCTCAGTCTTTCCCCGTCCGCTATGAGCTGGACTATGGGGGCGTCCGGCAGGAGCTTGTGCATGGGTATCTCGGGATCGGTCTCGACCATTACTCCCTCAAGCCGGGGGTCTTCGCAGCTCTGCCAGGTGCTCAGGAAGGTGGTCTTCGCGGTCCTGACCGCTCCCATGAAGACCACATTGTAGCCCACCCTGACCATGGCTTTGAAAAGAGGCACGGCCTCTTCGGGTATCGTCCCCCTTCTGGCCTGCTCCTCAAAGCTCAGCGTCGGGATGATGTACCTTCTGAAGATGATGGAAGCCTGGCCGCTCTTGGCCATGGGTTCGGTGAATACGGTGACCCTGGTGCCGTCGAGCAGGTAGGTCTCGTAGTAGTCCTTATCCATGCGTTCTTCGGGAGTCAGCAGCAGGAAGGACCTTATGAGCTGGTCCGTCCTCTGCCTGCTTATGCGCTGGGGCTTGAGCTTCATGCGGCCTTCCTCCATGAAGTAGATCCTCTCCCCTATTGTTTTCGCGGAGCTGCTCTCGGAAAGCCCGGGCCCGAACCACTGGGCGAGGCCCGCAAGACCCCAGTTTTCATGGTATACGGCGTCGGTCAGGCTCTCGTACCACGAAGGAAAGGGGCAGGAGGCGGCGCCCGCTTCACTGATGAGTTCCGCTATCTTCTGTTTAAAGAATTCTCTCTCGTCGGGATAGCCTATGATGGCCCTCTTCTGAAGCTCAAGGACAGAACGGCTGCTCTCCCTGCTCTCCCAGTCGGTGTAAAAGCGCTGTTTTATGCTGCGGCAGAGTGACTGAAAACTGCCGAAGGGACCGGCCTCCGGTCTCGGAGCCTCGGCCCTTTTATCCGCAAGATAGGCTGTAAGATCAAATACTTCCATATTCCGCTCCCTCTGCCGCCTTAAGCGCCATGCTCAGCTTTCTGATGTCTTTTGCGAAGCCCGGATCCCTGTACTGAAGAAGCGAGAGACCTTCGTGGTCAGACAGAACTTCATTTTCAGAATACTTTACAGTAATAATATTACTGTTATCATATCCGAATCGCTCCTTGATCCCTGCCGCGGCAGCTTCCGCCCTGCGCCCGGCCCTGTTCAGGACCAGGATATCAAAGACTATTCCCAGCCTTCTGTAATACGGGGAAAGCCAGCTGTGCCTCCCTATCCCCTGCTCCCTGTCTTCTGCGACGAGCACATTTATGTCGCTCTCCTCAAGGCAGGCAAGAGCCAGGCCGTTTTCAAGCCCGCAGCCGCTG
>JAFRWQ010000283.1 GCA_017437925.1 Bacillota bacterium | reverse complement strand
TCTTCCTTTTCGCGGTTTTCGCCTGGATATCCTCTCTGGTCAGCTTCGGCCTGAGCACGGGCTACTTTTTCTCCGTATACTTCACCAACTGCGTGTACCTCTTCGGCCTTTACGCCTGCATCAGGACAAGCTCCGATCCAGACAGGCTTATGCTCTGGTACGCCAGGGCCGCCGCCCTTTCCCAGTCGGTGGTGTGCCTTGGGATAATGATCAGGGCGACCCTGTCCCTTTGCACCGAGGAGCAGGGCCACAACCTCTACAGGGGCTGCTTTCAGTCGGGAAGGCTCTGCGGCCTGGGCAACGCCAACGTCCTGGGCTTTTGCGCCCTCTCCCTTCTCATAGTCTCGGTCTTCGGAGCCTTAAGGACAAAGGGCATCGAAAGGTCCGCCTTCGGGGCCTCAGCGGTCATAGGCTGGTTTACCCTGGGCCTCACCAACTGCAGGACCGGAGCTGTGTGCCTTTCAGCGTCCCTGGGTATCCTTACCTTTTTCAGGCTCCGCGGAAGGGCTTTGGGGCGCACCGGGCGCTTTACCGCGAAAGACTTCGTCATCGCCCTGCTGGTGTTCTGCCTGATAGTCGTCGTGTCCGTCTCGGCCTTTTACCTTCCCACCCGCATATACAAGGGGGTCCTGGTGATGTACGCCAAAGCCGCGGGCCAGCAGTACCTGCTTAAAAACACAGAAACGCCCATATCCCGGTCCATCACGGCGGGCACCGGCACCCTGGCCGACCGCTTCCTCATACAGAAAAAGGTCATAAGCGACATATTCTCCTCGCCGCGCCGCCTGTGGCTTGGAGTTTCCGAGCAGAACGGCGACAGGGTGAAGGGAGTATACGACGGGCATCACGAGATAAGCAGCGCCCACGCCCACAACACCTATCTGGAGCTTCTCATGAGAGAAGGCTTCCTGGGCATGGCGGCCTGGCTGCCCCTGCTGCTGCTCTGGTGCTCGAGGGGCCTTAAGAACCTCTCGGACAGCGAAGCCCCGGCCGCCGTCCGCTACCTCATGGCCGCCGCGGCCGCCATACTCTGCATGGGCGTCATCGAAGCGGCCCCCTTCTCCTACCGCGTAATGAGCTACGTCTCGACCCCCTTCTTCGTCATCTGCGCCTACAGCATGAGCAGGGAAAGGATAAAAGGATAAAAAGATGGACCGAAAGATCTTGAAAACAGGCTTCCTGGCCGCCCTGGCGGTGCTCCTCTTTATATCCGGATTCTCCGTCGGAAGGTTCGTTAAGAAGAGCGCGGCTTACGAAAGCGCGCCCGCTTCTCAGGCCGTGAATGCCGAAGACATTAGCGAAGACCCCTACGGGGGAGCGGTGCTTACCGTGCCCGGAACGACTCCCCGCATGCTTTCCGCCTCCTACTGGCAGACCGGCGATACTTCCCTCATCTTTACCCCGGAAGAGATAGAGGAATTCGGCGTCAACAATCCCCTTTACATCCTCTACTACAGCCGCGAAAGAGGGCGCAACGTCAAGCTCTTCGTGAACGATATCCCCGAGACCCTTGACAGGTACATAGTTGAGGAGCTCATAGGGGCGGAAGGGCTCAGGGCCCGCGCCGAAGAGCCCGAAGCCGAAGAACTTAGGACGGAACTGCCCGAAGCCGAAAAGCCTAAAACGGAAGAAACGGGGGAGGAAGAGCAGAACGCGCGGTATTACGTAAACGGCGAGCCGGCAGGACCCTCGTACTGGGAGGGCCTTGCGGATCTTTGCGGCGCGGACGCCATACCCGAAAGCGTTTCGCCCGTCTACGCGGTCGCCGTCCGCCGCACCCAGGCCTACATGGCTCCCACAGACGATTTCGTCTCAAGCGATCCTGACGAGATCTTCATCAGCGACATGATATGCGCCGAGATCATGCCCTTTACCGGCGCCGCGATACTCCACGAGAGCGCGGACGGCAGGTGGTATTTCGTGATCAGCGGCTCCATCACCGGCTGGGTCCCCAAGGAAGACCTGGCCCGCTGCAGGGACAAGGAAGAATGGCTGGCAGCGACCGAGCCCGAAGACTTCCTCGTCGTCACCGGCTGCGAGATCGTGCTCGAAGAGACCGCGGTGCCTTCGCGCACCTCGGGCCTGGTGCTCCCCATGGGTACCCGCATGAAGCTTTCAAAGGATACCGAAAGCCCGATCAACGGCAGAAGCCTTCTTGCCGCTTACGCTGCCGAGATACCCGTAAGAGACGATGACGGAAGCCTGGGCTGGGAGAGGACCGCCGTGCCCGTCTACCAGGACGTTTCGAGGGGCTGGCTTCCCATGACCTCCGATTCGGTTATAGAGCAGGCCTTCAAGTTCCTGGGCAAGACCTACGGCTGGGGCGGGACCCTTTCGTCCAACGACTGCTCGGGCTACGCAAGGCAGGTGTACGCCTGCTACGGCTTCAACCTGCCCCGCAACTCCCTTGCCATAGGCGTCATGTCCGACCTCGGGTCCACCAAGTGCAACAACATGACTTCGGCGAGAAAGAAGAGCATGCTTGAAAAGACTGCGCCGGGCCAGCTTTTGTACATGGACGGCCATTTGATGATATACCTGGGTACGGACGGGGGAGAGCCCTACGTCATAAGCTCCTGCGCGACCTTCATCGACCCCGGCAACGAGGATCTTGAGATACGCAGCGCCTACTCCGTCTTCGTTTCCAACCTCGAGCTTTTAAGGGCCACGGGAAAGACCTGGCTTCAGTCGCTGTTCTATCTTCAGCGCAAGGATTACTGACAGGCCGGCCCTAAGCCTTATATAATAGTTTTTCCTCATGAAAAACAGAGCTATTAAGATCATAGTCTCCATATCTGCGGCGGCTCCCGCCTTTGCAGCGGCCATAGCCCTTGCGCAGCGCCTGCCCCATAAGGCGGCGATCCCTGCGGGCCTTGCAGCAGCCCTGCTTACGGCCGCCCTGGTCTTCGCCTTTCTGCGCAAAAAAGACCTTTCCCCGCGCTTTAAGGATCTGCCGAAAAGGCCGGAGACCGCTTTTTACGCGTTTTTTCTCGAAGCGGTATGTTCTGCCGCGTCCTTAAGCGCCGGAAGCTATGTGTCCGGCTCCTGGAAGGGCTCCGTGCTGGCGTCCGCCCTTCATATTTCAAGGACGGGCCTGGGATACCTGATCGCGGGCCTCATCGCCGCCGCGGCTCTGCCCGCGGTCATTTTCGCCTGCGTTTCGTTTACGGGCCGCGCGGCCGAAAGACCCTCCCTGTCACCAAAGCTGAGGGGCTTTGCTTACAGCCTGCTTCTGCTCCTTATTCCCGTCATCTGGCACGTCATCCTGCAGTACAGCTGCCTTAAGAAGATCTCCGAACTGAGCCTGATGAGATGGTACATGTTCGCTTTGGGCACGGCCTTCCTGCTGGCCCTGGAGCTTCTTTTAATCGCTCTCAGCGGCCGTCTAAGGCTCCCGGCCGCGGTACTTTCGGTATCGGTCTCGGTATGGAGCCTCGCCAACTATTACGTCGTGCTCTATCACGGAAGCCCCCTGTTCATCTCTACCCTGGCCAGCGCCCGCACCGCGGCCGGCGTGCTGTCGGGCTACAAAGTGACCCTGCCTCCCAATGCGGTAAGCATCCTGGCTTTGTTTGCTCTTGAGATCTGCCTTTCCCTCATGCTTCCCAAGCGCCTTTCGCCCGAAGGCCGGGGAAAAGCCCCTGCGAAATTAAGAGCCCTTGCCGGGGCTTCGGCTTTGGTCCTTGCCTGCGCCTTCTTCTTCTGCGTGAGCGACCGGGACATCATGCCCGAGAACACCATGGGCTGGTTCTGGGGCGTCGGAGTCGATGAATACGGCTACATAGCCTGCAATTACGAGGATGCTTCCAACAGGCTTCGGCCTCTTGCCGTGCCCGAGGGCTATTCGCCCGAGGCGGTAAACGGCATCCCCCTGAACGGCAGAACAGCGGCTTCTGAAGAACATCCCGACATCATAATAATACTCAACGAGAGCTTCTACGATCTCAGCGTCTACTCGGACATGGAGTTCGACAGGGATTATCTTAAGAGTTTTTACTCCATAGAAGGGGCGCATTGCGGCTTCGCCTGCAAGCCCCGCCAGGGGACCACCAACAACGCGGAGATGGAGCTTCTGACATCCAATTCCATGGCCCTCCTGCCGCTGGAAGCCCCTTTCAATTACTTCGATTTCACCGAATACCGCCACTCTCTCGCCGACGACCTTATCGTGTCCGGCTACAGCACGGCGGCCATGCACGTAAACCGCACCAACTAGTCCCGCCACATAGTCTATCCGCAGCTGGGATTTGAGACCGTCTGCCTGGGATATCAGAATTTTCACCACTACGAGACCTACGGCGAGCGGGAATGGACGGACCGCGGCAATTATCTTGACATGGAGGAGCTTTACGATTCAATGGGCGAGGGCCCCAGGTTCGTCTTTCTTCTTACCATCCAGAACCACAGCGGCTATGAAATGAACGATCCTTCGTACGATACGGTCCATGTTCTGGGCGATCACGGCAATTACAACGACAAGATAAACGAGTACGCCACCTCCGTCGCCATGTCCGCCGACGCCTTCGCGGAGCTGACCGAGCATTACCGCGATTCGGACCGTCCCGTCATCATATTCATGACCGGGGACCACGGTCCCTACTTTATGTACCTTATCCGGAACAAAGAAAGCTTCGGCGAAGACGAACGCCTCATCGCCGCCCTCACCGTGCCCTACATAGTATGGTCCAACTTTGACATGGAATGGCCCGAAAGCGCCTCAAAGCTCAGCTTTACCGACATAGCGCCTCTCATCAAGCAGGCGGCCGGGCTTCCCCTTTCGGCCTATGACGAGCTGATACTGAGACTGCACGAAAAAGCGCCCTTCCGCATCCCCTTCTCATATTACAGGGATCGGGACGGCGTCACAAAGGAGATGGACTTAAGCGGAAGCGGCGAGGTCAGCGCCCTGATGCGGGATTATTTCTACGCGGAATACAACCTCTTAAAGGGCGGGGACGATTACAGGGCCGAGCTCTTTGAGATAAAAAAATAGACCCCTTTCACCGGTTTTCCGGGGAAAAGGGTCTTTTTTTGATCCGGGCCTGTTTTGTCACAGGATCTCTTCGAGGGCTTTGGCGAAGGCTTCAAGGCCCTCTTTGTCTTCTTCGGAAAAGCGATCAAAGACCGGGCTGTCTATGTCCAGCACCCCGTAGATGGCGCCGTCCTTGTGCAGGGGCACCACGATCTCGGAGTTGGAAGCTCCGTCGCAGGCTATGTGGCCGGGGAACTTGTGGACGTCGGGGACCACGCAGGTCCTGTCCTCAAGGGCCGCGGTGCCGCATACGCCTTTGCTCATCTCTATTACTGTGCAGGCGGGCTTTCCCGCGAAGGGTCCCAGTCTCAGGGCCCCGTCTTTGTAAACGTAAAATCCGCTCCAGTTGATCTCGGGCAGGGCCGTCCACAGCAGGGCCGCCGCGTTGGCCAGGTTGCTTATGTCGTATTCGACATCTTTGGTCAGCCTTTTCAGCTGCCTTGCAAGGGCTTCGTAGTTTACCATGGGTCTCTCCTTTCATTTTCCGCAGAGTTTTAAGAAATAGCCGAAGAGCGGGCTCATGTCGGGCCCCAGGGCCGGGTTCCTTTCTTCTCCCCTCATGCGTTCCGGGTGGAACTGGGTGCCGAAGACGGGGAGGTTTTTATGCTCCATGGCTTCGGGTATGCCGTCGTCGGAATAAGCGGTGATCTTAAGGCCTTCCGCGAGCCTTCCTATGGCGTTCTTGTGGTAGCTGTTTACCTTGATATCGGTGCCTATCAGCCTTCCCAGCACCGAATCCGCGTCGGCCTTAATGCTGTGGCAGGTGCCGTAGTGGTGGTTGGGATGGCCTTTGGCGGGGAAGTTCTGGACCAGGCTTCCTCCGAAGTATATGTTGAGCATCTGGTGGCCCCTGCATATGCCCATCACGGGCTTTCCGGCTGCTATGAAAGCGTCGATAGCCGCCATCTCGAACTCGTCCCTCACCACGTTCACGGTCTTGGGGGCGTCGGGATCGTCGAAATCCTCGTTGTAGAGCCTGGGGTGAGGGCCCTGGCCTCCGCAGAGGAGCAGGCCGTCGGCCATTCCGGCGTAATCCTTCAGCTGATATATGTCGGTGGGGATAAGGGGGAGGCCTCCCGCGGCGCTGATCACCCGGGGATAGGCCCTCTGCAGCAGTATGCGGGGGACGTGGGTCACGGGATCGAAGCCGAAGTCGGGGCTTACCATGATGACGGGACGTTCTTTCATCTTTTTCTCCTCCGTAAGTTTTGGCATTTTATTTGGCGGAAACCGGTTCTACGGTATACAGCGGGCAGCCGGCAAGGTACCAGCTTACCAGGTAGGATACGGCGGCGTCGTAGGACTCGACCCCAAGCTCCTCCTGATAGGCCTTGAGATAGGCGTCGTTTACGCTCTGGGCGGCCTCCTGGACCTGCCCGTCGTACTGCTCGTAGTGGGTGTTGGTGGCGTTCAGGTCGGTCCTGAAGCGGTCGGAACACAGGGCGGAGAGCTGAGACGCCGCCTTCTTGTCGATCTTGTACAGGCTGTTGATGCACCAGATGTAGCCCAGGTACCAGGCCGAATAGACGAATTCGGGCCTGCCGTTCTCAAGGCAGGCGAGGAAGGCGATGAAATTGGCCTCGTCCTCGGACGCCACGCATATGCTGTGGCCCAGCTCGTGGCAGAGGGTCAGGGGCAGGGCCGAGGGGTAGGTGTTCTTATTGGCGCAGGCTTCGCCGGTGTAGCAGAAGTAAAAGCCGGTAAAGCCCATGTAGGAAAAGGCGTCGGAAAAGAGCAGGGCCTTGGGCTTTATGAGGGGCATATAGATCTTTTCGTGAACGGAGGAAAGGGGCCCGAAGCCTTCGGCGGCTGAAGCGGCAAGGGTCTTAAGATCCGGGAGCTTCGCGGTCCCGTCCGCGTTTTGGGGCAGGGCTTCTATAGCCGTGTTTGCCATTTGGGCGCAGTAGGCTCCGGCGTTGTAAAGGTCTTCAGCGCTGTAGTCGGCGGGAGCCAGCTCGAGCCTCGTATAGAGGTCGTCCCCGAAGTGGTTTACTCCCCAGAGGAAGGTAAAGCAGAAGGTAATGCCCAGGGCGATGGCGAGGGCTGCGCTTAAAAACTTAAGAAAGCCCTTCTTTTTTCTGAAGGAAAGCGCGAGGTTAATGAGGGCGCAGACCGCAAGAAGCACGCAGAGGACTTCAAAGAGGGAAAAGGGAAGTAGCCCCGAAACGCGGCCGATGGCTCCCAGAAGCAGGTAGTCGGCCTTGGGATAAAACATGCGGAAAAAGGGCCCGCCCAGCCAGGCGTCCAGATAGACTGCCGCCGCCAGCAGGGCGAATACCGCCGCCGCTGTGAGAAGCCTTTTTATGCTGCCCTGTTTTACAGAAGGTCGTTCTCTTTTCATCGCTTATGCCTCTTCTGAATAATAGCACAAAAGGGAGGAAAGGAAAACCTGAAGAGAGCCCGCCGGTCAGCGGCATAATGCGGGAAATACCTCCTGCCGGCGATAAAAACGCGGGAAAGCAAGGCTTTCGGCAGCAAAATCCGGCAGCCTCCTCCTTAGTGCAATAAAAAACCGGGCCCCAGGGCCCGGCTTTCGCGCTTTTTTCCCGCCCCTACTTGGTTGCGGTGGGGCTGATGCTGTGCAGCTGCTTGTGGTTTCTCATGACCACTATGGTCTGGGTCCTCTTGATGGAGGAGACTCCCTTGATGCGGTCCATGATGTGGGCCAGATCGTCGGGGTTGGCGGTGACCACCTTGATGGCGTAGTCGTAATCGCCGGCGATGTAGTCGCATTCAAGGATGTCGGGGTTGTCCATGACGAATCTGAGGAACTCCTCGGGCTGGGAGGGGTTCTCCAGGCATATCATCATTATGGCGGTGAGGTGCTTGTTCAGTATCTCGGGATTGAGGATGGTGGTGTACTGAAGGATGATGCCGCTGGCTTCCAGCTTCTTGAGCCTCTCGCTGACCGCCGAAAGGGAGAGATTCACCCTTTTGGACAGCTCAGAAATGGAGACTCTGGCGTTCTCCTGAAGCACTTCGAGGATCTTGACGTCAATTGAATCGATGTTGAGCATTTTTCCCACTCTCCTGGTCTTTAGTCAGGGTCTTTTCCGGTCCGGGCCCTAAGTGTCTGATTTGCGTTCAAATTTCAAGGCTCATGACCTGTGACCCCCCGTCTCTGTCGAGGCTGACATAAAATAACATACCGTCTGCAAAAAATCAAGCGAAATTATTATTTCCCGAAAAAATATTTCTTTAACGATTATTTTCGGTGCTGTTTTTGGATTAACGTTGACTATATTCCATAGAAAAACCGCTTTAATACCGCGATTTTGAGCCCCGTCCGTAATTTCTCTTGGCATGAGGCCCTCTTCTGGGATATAATATCCTGACTATGGTTTATTTTAAGAACACTAAAGGAGGCGCTCATGCCGGACATCGAGAAAGCCGAAGGCTTCACCATGGCAGGTAACTTCATCCACGACATGATAGATGAAGACATAAAGAACAACAGGTATTCAAGGCCGATCACGACCAGGTTCCCGCCGGAGCCCAACGGCTACCTTCACATAGGCCACGTCAAGGCCATATGCATAGATTTCGGCACCGCCCTGAAATACGGCGGGACCTGCAACCTGCGCTACGACGACACCAACCCCTCGAAAGAAGAGGAGGAGTACGTGGGTTCCATCGAAGGCGACATCCGCTGGCTGGGCTTTGAGTGGGCCAACCTCAACTACGCCTCCGATTACTTCGAGAAGATGTACGAGTGCTGCGAGGAGCTCATAAAGAAGGGCAAGGCCTACGCCTGCCACATGACTCCCGACGAGATAAAGGACAGCCGCGGGACCCTCACCGAGCCGGGCAAGAACAGCCCCTGGAGGGACCGTCCCGCCGAAGAATCGCTGCAGATCTTCCACGACATGAGGGACGGAAAGTACGCCGACGGCGAGGTCTGCATCAGGGCCCGCATAGACATGGCGTCCCCCAACATCAACATGAGGGATCCGGTCATCTACAGGGTCATGCACGCTCATCACCACCACACCGGCGACAAGTGGTGCGTCTACCCCATGTACGACTTCGCCCACCCCATAGAGGACGCGGTGGAGGGCATCACCCACTCCCTCTGCTCCCTGGAATTTGAGGACCACAGGCCCCTTTACAACTGGGTGCTCGAAAGCCTCGAATGGCCCGAGCCCCCCAGGCAGATCGAGTTCGCAAAGCTCAACCTGAACAACACCATAATGAGCAAGCGCTACATCAGAAAGCTGGTCGAGAACGGCACTGTGGAGGGCTGGGACGACCCCAGGCTCTGCACCATCACGGGCATGAGGAGAAGGGGCTACACCCCCGAGGGCATAAAGAACTTCGTCATGTCGGTGGGAGTCGCGAAAGCCAACAGCAACATAGAGATGAGCCAGCTGGAGTACTTCATCAGGGACGACCTCAAGGACAAGACCGAGAACCGCATGGTGGTGCTGCATCCCGTGAAGCTGGTCATCACCAACTATCCCGAGGATAAGACCGAGTGGCTGCCCCTTGAAAACAAGGCCCAGGACCCGGAAGCCGGCACCCACATGATGCCCTTCTCAAGGGAGCTCTACATAGAAAAGGACGATTTCATGGAGGTCCCGGCGAAGAAGTATTTCAGGCTCTATCCGGGCAACGAGGTGAGGCTCAAGGGCGCTTACTTCGTGACCTGCACCGGGGTCGTGAAGGACGAGAACGGCGGGATCAAAGAGATACTCTGCACCTACGATCCCGACACCAAGTCGGGGACTCCCGGAGCCGACGCCCGCAAGTTCAAGGGCACCATCCACTGGGTCGACGCGAAGAACTGCGTTGATGTGCCGGTGAGGGAGTTCGGCTATCTGGCCCAGTACAATCCCGAGACAGGCTACAACGAGTTCGACCCGGCGTCCAAGACCGAGCTGACCGCCAAGGCAGAGCCTTTCCTCAGGGACATCAGGCCGGGCGAGAGGGTCCAGTTCTTCAGGAACGGCTACTATATCGCGGACACCGTGCTCAGCAAGGAGGGCGCCCCGGTCTTCAACCAGATCGTAGGCCTCAAGAGCTCCTGGAAGCCCGAGGCGAAGTAGGGGAAGGATGTCCTGACGCCTGCAAGATGCATATAAGCGGAGGGGTGACGCGAGGCGCCGAAGTCGGCACAAGGCCTGCCTCTGCTCTGACGGCGCTTCGCTTGTCAGTCGCAGGGCTAGGGCTTCGAAGGCATCCCCGCCCGAGGACTGTAGACCGCAGGGTGGGGAGACCGAGCGGCAGGACCCCGAAGCGATCGAATGCCGGATATGCTTCCGGACGCGTCCGCTGCATCGGGGACACGCTTTTGCTCAGGGCGGGCAGCCCGAGCGGGCCCTTGTCGAAGCCTTTCTCGCAGGATATTCATCCGCTCTTCGCGGTTATCACCGCTCAGTCGCAGTGAATATCCGTGCAAAAGTCTTCTCCTCGCACTAAGCTCTTCGGCGTCTGAAGACGCCTCAGTCGCTAAGTGCCGCGACCCGCGATGGTTCCCTCACGCAGCGGATCGCGCCCGGTCGCCTGCAAGACGCATAGAAGCGTCGGGGACACGCTTCCGCTCAGGGCAAATGGACCGGCGCAAAGCAACATGGGTTATATAACAGGAATGCACAATGAATTGCATGCCGCCTAACCGCTGAGATATCATCCTTCATCGCCTATTAACGATAGAATATGACGGAGCCTGAAAAGGAAAAGAACATACTGCTGACGATAGCCTACGACGGGACGAACTTTTCAGGCTGGCAGCGCCAGCCCGGGTCCCGCACCGTCTGCGGAGTCCTGGAAGAGCAGCTCTCGGATCTGCTGGGATGCCCCGTAAAGCTGGACGGCACCAGCAGGACCGACGCCGGAGTCCACGCCCTGGGGCAGAGAGCGTCCTTTAAGGCCGTCTGCCCCGTGCCGACCGAAAAGCTGGCAAAGGTCTTAAATGACAGGCTGGCAAAGGACAGGCTCGAGGGGGTCTCGGACCTCAGGGTCCTCAATGCCCGCGAGATGCCCGAAGGCTTTCACGCCCGCTTTTCCTCCAGAGGCAAGCGCTACATATACCGCATACTGAACAGCCCCGACAGGGACATATTCAAGCGCAATTACTTTTATCAGATCTCGGAGAGCCTGGACCTTGAGGCCATGAGGGCGGCAGCCGCTCACGTAGTCGGCGAGCATGACTTCGCCTGCTTCATGAGCAGCGGCAGTACCCCGCAGGAATCCACGGTCCGGAACGTCTACAGGCTCGATGTCGACGAGCTGCCGGCAGAAGGCCCGGGAAACTCCCGCGAGATCAGGATCACCATAGAGGGCAGCGGCTTCCTCTACAACATGGTCCGCATCATCACCGGGACCCTGGTCGAGGCCGGAAAGGGCAGGCGCAGCCCCGAAAGCGTCCGTGAAGCGATAGAGAGCAAAGACAGGTCGAAGGCGGGCCACACCGCTCCTCCCCAGGGGCTGTACCTGGCCGAGATCTTTTACGGGGAGGACGCAGAAGCTCCCGCGTCCGCCGGAGAATAAAGGAGAATGGCATGGAAGACAAAAGACCGAGCTGGGACGAATACTTCATGGAGATGGCAGAGCTGGCGAGAAAAAGGTCCAGCTGCTTAAGACGCGGAGTCGGAGCCGTTATAGTAAAGGATAACCACATGCTCGCCTCGGGCTACAACGGAGCCCCCGCGGGAGTCGCCCACTGCTCCGAGACCGGGTGCTTAAGGCAGCAGATGAACGTCCCCTCGGGCCAGAGGCACGAACTCTGCCGCGGTCTTCACGCCGAGCAGAACGCCATAATCCAGGCGGCCAAGATGGGCGTCAACATCGACGGAGGCACCCTCTACTGCACCACCCAGCCCTGCATAATCTGCACCAAGATGATAATAAACGCCGGCATCAAGAGGGTAGTGATCAAGGAGAGCTACCCCGACCCCCTGGCCCAGCAGATGGCCGAAGAAGCCGGACTTAAGATAGAGATAATGGGAGAAGAGTCTAAATGAGCGACCATCTTGAGGTCTTCCTGCTGGCGGTCATAGTCACCGCCCTGGCGACCCCCTTATGCATACTCATAGCGCCCAGGATAGGCGCCATGGACATACCCAAGGACAAGAGGCGCATCCACAAGAAGCCCATGCCCCGCTTCGGAGGCTTGGCCCTCTTCCTGGGCTTCCTCACCGCCTTCTGCTGGTTCGACAACATCAGCGAGCAGCAGAGCGGCATCATCGCGGCGGCCGCCGTCATCATGATCATAGGCATAGTGGACGACATCAAGGGCGTCCCGGCCAAGATCAAGCTGCTGGGCCAGATCGCCTGCGCCGTGCTGCTCTGGTTTTCGACCCTGCGCTTTTCGGGCATGGCCAATTTCTTCCCGGTTGGACCCGAATACATAGTCTTCCCGGTGTGGCTTTCCATGATGGTCACCGTGTTCTGGATAGTCGCCATCATCAACACCATCAACCTGATGGACGGCCTGGACGGCCTTGCGGCCGGCATAGTCCTCATCGCGAGCCTCTCCATCGCCTACATCGCCAGCTACACCGAAAGGGACGTCACCTGCATAATGATACTGGCCGTGGCGGGAGCCTGCACCGGCTTCCTCTTCTATAACTTCAACCCGGCCAAGATCTTTATGGGAGACTCGGGCTCCATGCTTTTGGGCCTGCTTCTGGCTTCGGTCTCGCTGGTCGGAGACACCCCGACCAAGAGCGTCACCCTGTTCTCGGCGACGGTCCCGGTGATACTGCTGGTGCTGCCCATCTTCGACACCTCCTTCGCGATCCTTCGAAGGACCGTCAAGCACAGGCCGATATTTGAGGCGGACAAGGGGCATCTCCACCACCGCATCATGGCCATGGGCTTCGGCCAGAGAAGGACAGTGCTGGTGCTCTACTCCATAAGCGGCATAATGGCCATGGCCGGCATACTCTGGACCATGAAGATGAAGGGCCAGGCCCTGATCCTTGCCCTCATCGCCGGCGTCCTGATCTTCATCTTCCTGGGGATAGGCATAGACGAAAACGACAAGATCGCGGAGCTCGAGGCTGAGATGATGATCAAAGGCTCCTCCGAGGACCCGGAGGTCATAGAGGAAAAGATAGGGTCAAAGGGCCCCTTCGAGCTTTAATTCCAAGGCTTTAGGAGAAAAACAATGAAAGTTATGAGCGTATTCGGGACCAGGCCCGAGGCCATAAAGATGGCCCCTCTGGTCAAGGCTCTTGCGAAGGAGCCCGGCATAGAATCGGTGCTCTGCGTCACCGCCCAGCACAGGAGCATGCTCGACCAGGTCCTTGAGCTCTTTGAGCTCAAGCCCGATTATGATCTCAATATAATGCAGCCGGGCCAAAGCATATCCATGATAACCTCCAACGTGCTTCTGGGCCTTGAGCCGGTGCTGAAGGAGGAAAAGCCCGACATGGTGCTGGTCCACGGGGATACCTCGACCACCTTTTCCACCGCCCTCGCCTGCTTCTACCAGCAGATCGCCGTGGGCCACGTGGAGGCCGGCCTTCGCACCTTCGACAAGTACTCACCCTTCCCCGAGGAGATGAACCGGGTCCTGACCGGCAGGATAGCGGAGCTCCACTTCGCCCCCACCGAGCGCAACAGGCAGAACCTGCTGAGGGAGGGCGTTGACGGAAAGGGCATATATGTGACCGGAAACACCGTCATCGACGCCCTGCTGCAGGTGGCGGGAAAGCCCTACGAGTTCACCGACGAGACCCTGAAAAGCCTTGATTTTGAAGGGAAAAGGGTCATCACCGTTACCTGCCACAGAAGAGAGAACCTGGGCGAACACATGGCGAACATCTTCTCCGCCATCGCCGATATCGCAAGGGAATTCGAAGACGTCGAGATAGTCTACCCCATACACCTGAACCCCAAGGTGAGGGAGTCCGCCGACAGATACCTGGGCGGCATAGCCAACGTGCACATGATAGAGCCCCTGACCTACCAGCCCATGGTGAACCTGATGGCAAGGTCCTTCTTCGTGCTCACCGACTCGGGCGGCCTGCAGGAGGAAGCCCCGGCCCTGGGAAAGCCCGTCCTGGTAGTGCGCCGCGAGACCGAAAGGCCCGAAGCCGTCGAGGCCGGCACCGCCAAGCTGGCAGGAGTCGAAAGGGACACCGTCTACCGCATGGCAAAGGAGCTCCTCACCGACCCCGCCGCTTACGAAGCCATGGCAAAGGCCGTCAACCCTTACGGCGACGGCAAAGCCTGCGAGCGCATCGTAAAGGCTATAAAGGAGTGGGGAGAAGGGCGCTGAAAGGCTTTTGGATGACCCGATCTGGCGGTCCGTGAGGCTCAAGGGCTTTCAGGAGACCCGGCCCGGAGCAGCCTCAGGCCTTAAAAATTCAAGCTCTGCATGTCTTCAAAACTGCGTTATATAACACTCGTTATTAAAAAAGAGAGCCCCGCGGCTCTCTTTTGTTCTGCTCAGCCGAAGACCCAGGCCCGGAGTTTTCCGGTCCTGAACGGCGAGCATTTACATCACTTTCCGCCGACCGGGTCTTCTGCTCAAAGCCCTGTGGACAGCTGCCCTGCAGGACCTTACCGGTAATGTTTTTCTGTCTGTTCTTACCGGCTCTGCGCCTGGATCCGCGGCTCTGAGTCCCGGGTATGCGCCCCTAGCCTTAATACCCCATCCGGGCGGCTCCTAAGCCTCCGGTTTCCTCGCCCTCACCAGCATGAAGTCGGGCCGGTGGAGCAGGTCTGCCTGGTTGGGATAGGCTTTGAGCAGCTCCTCCGTCGGTATGGGTTCCGCTATCCTTTCGATCACAAAGCCCTCTTCGATCAGCGTATTGATCACCGTCGAAAAGGTCCTGTGGTACTTCTTCACGTGGTCCACGAACCAGCTCTCCTCCCGCTCGCCGTCGGTGCTGTAGTATGCCAGGTTTGCGAAGAGCTTTTTGCCGTTTTCGTCCTTGGTCCAGCGGCTTCCGCCGTTGAAGCAGCTGACCACCGGATGCTCCTGCGAGAAGATGAAGAGCCCGCCGGGCACAAGCAGACCGAAGACGTTTCTGACCAGCCCCCTGTAATCCTCCACATACTGCAGGGCAAGGGAGCTCACCGCCAGATCGAAGGGCCCCTTAAGGCTTCCGATATCCTCCATGGCCATGTTGATATAAGTTATATTGGGCGCCGCGTTCTCCTTTCGGGCCGCTTCCAGCATTTTGACCGAGATGTCTATGCCCGTGACCGAGAGGGCGCCTTTACGGACGTAGACCGAGCAGTGATCCCCGAAGCCGCATCCCAGGTCAAGTATCCTCTTCCCCTCAAGCTCCGGCAGCAGGGAAAAGAGGGCCGGCTTTTCGAAGAGCTCGTTGGCCGAGCCGGGGTTTTCCCTCAGCTTTCTGTACGAGGTGAAGAAGGTCTCGTCGTCGTAGATGTTCTGCTTTGCCATGGGTCTCTCCTTCGTTGAAAATCAGGCTTTTCGCCGCTTTTAAGGTATGCCTTTCGCCATCACGCTTTATGGCGTGCCTGCCGTTGCGCTTC
>JAFRWQ010000282.1 GCA_017437925.1 Bacillota bacterium | reverse complement strand
GATGAGCTCTTCCTTGTGCCTGCTCATGGTGTTGTATATCTTCATTTTTCGTCTCCTGCGGGTCCTTCCGCTCTGGGGCTTAGCCTCTCTTTTCGGCGTTTATGATCTCAAGGGCCTTCTTCACCGCTTCGTCCGCGTCCATGAGTTCAAAGCCCTCTTCCCTTCTGAGCTTGAATTCCACCTGTCTTTCGGCGGCCTTCTTGCCCACGGTGATGCGAAGGGGTATTCCTATGAGGTCGGCGTCCTTGAACTTGACGCCGGGACGCTCGTCCCTGTCGTCCAGTATGACCTCGGCGCCGGCGCTCTCCAGCTTTTCGGTGATCTCTTCTGCCAGGGCCTTTTGGACCTCGTCCTTTATGCCCACCAGGGTCACTATAACGTGGTAGGGGGCGACGGACATGGGCCGGATGATGCCGTTGTGGTCGTGATGCTGCTCGACCACGGCGGCCATGGTGCGGGTGATGCCTATGCCGTAGCAGCCCATGACCATGGGCTTTTCGTTCATGTTCTCGTCCTTGTAAAGGGCGTGCATAGACTCGGAGTACCTGGTCCTGAGCTTAAAGACCTGGCCTACTTCTATGCCCTTGGCGCTCTTTACGGGGGCTCCGCAGACGGGGCAGGGGTCGCCCTCCTGCAGAAGCTTGAGGTCCGCTATGATGTCGGCCTTGTAGTCGCGGCCGTAGTTGACGTTCTTTATGTGGTGGTCTTCCTCGCAGGCGCCGCACATCATGTTTTTGGCGTTCACCAGCTCGCTGTCCACTATGATCTTGCAGTCGTGAAGGCCGGTGGGGCCGGTGAAGCCGCCCACGGCTCCGGTGAGGGGGCCCATGGCAGCTTCATCTGCGAACTGGACCGCGAACTCGGGCACGTCGAGGGTGTTGACCAGCTTGACCTTGTTGAGCTGCCTGTCGCCTCTGATGAAGACCGCGATGTACTCGGGGTCCTCCTGACCTTCGTGCCATACGCTGAAGAGCAGGGCCTTGATGGACTTATTCTGGGGCAGGCCCAGGTAATTGCAGACGTCTTCTATGCTCTTGGTGCCGGGGGTGTAGACCTTCTCCATGGGGAGCATCTCTTCGTCGGGCATCTTTTCGTCATTGAACTCTGCCCTTTCGGAGGTCGCCGCCATGCCGCAGCTGTCGCAGTAGATGATCTCCTCTTCGCCCACGTCGGCCAGGGCGCAGAACTCGTGGGAGCCCTTGCCGCCTATGGCGCCGGTGTCGGCCTCGACGGGCCTGAAGTTCAGGCCGCAGCGGGTGAAGACCCTGCTGTAGGCGTCGTACATGTCCATGTAGCTCTTGTCCAGGCCCTCTTCATCCTTGTCGAAGGAGTAGGCGTCCTTCATGATGAACTCGCGGCTTCTGATGAGGCCGAAGCGGGGACGGGCTTCGTCCCTGTACTTGGTCTGGATCTGGTATATGTTGAAGGGGAGCTGCTTATGGGAGCTGATGGAGGAGCGGACGGTGTCGGTGAATACCTCTTCGGCTGTGGGTCCGAGGCAGAAATCCCTCTCGTTGCGGTCCTTGACTCTCCAGAGCTCGGGCCCGTAGGCGTACCAGCGGCCCGACTCCTGCCAGAGCTCGGCGGGCTGCATGGCGGAGGTGAGTATCTCCTGGGCGCCGGCCCTGTCCATCTCCTGCCTTACTATCTCTTCTATCTTTTTTACGACCCTCCAGCCCAAAGGCATGAAGTTGTAGACTCCGCCTACCTCTTTTCTGATCATGTCCGCTCTCATGAGCAGGACGTGGCTGGCTATCTCGGCGTCGGAGGGAGCTTCCCTCTTGGTCGAGAGAAACATTTTTGATGCTCTCATTTCGATTCTCCGTTTACTGTATGGTGTTTATCATGGCGACCGCCTGGGCAGCCATGGCCGTCCCGTCTCCGGTAAAGCCCAGCTTTTCCTCGGTAGTCGCCTTTATGCTGACCTTTGAGACGTCTACGCCAAGGGCCCTGGCGACGGCCTCTCTCATCTGCCCCGTATAGGGGGAAATTTTTGGTTTTTCGGCTACGAGTGTAGCATCTGCGTTGGAAATTGTAAAGCCGTTTTGCCTTAGAAATTCAGCGGTCCGGGCCAGCAGGACGCTTCCGCTCATGCCCTCTGTCTCGGGGGAGCTGTCGGGGAAGAGCTTGCCTATGTCGCCCAGCGCCGCGGCCCCCAGAAGGGCGTCCGCGATAGCGTGGGCTATGACGTCGGCGTCGCTGTGGCCCAGCAGGCCTTTTTCGTAGGGTATCTCCACGCAGCCCAGCATGAGCTTTCTTCCGCTGACCAGCCGGTGCACGTCGTAGCCTGTTCCTATCCTCATCATCTTGGGACGGTCCTCCGCTGTGGTTATCTTGAAGTTTGCGTAATCGCCCTTTGTTACGACGGTCTTACAGCCCAGCCTTTCGGCAAGGGAGGCGTCGTCGGTGCCGGTGAAGCCCTCCTCTTCGGCTTTTTCGAGAGCCTGCCGCAGCACTTCTTTTTTCAGGCCCTGGGGGGTCTGGACCTCGTAAAGCTCGCTCCTCACCAGGGTCTTTTCGGCAGTCCTTATGGTGCTCTTGGGAGTCACGCCGGGGACGGCGCAGTCGGCGCCTTCCTCTAAGGCGGCGAGCACCCCGTCTATTACGGCCTCGGTCACGTAGGGCCTTGCCGCGTCGTGTACCAGAACCCACTCCGCTTCTTCGGGCACCAGGGCAAGAGCATTTAAGACCGACTGCTGGCGGGTCTTTCCTCCCGCTGTGAGCTTTACGTCCTCCAGGCCGTAGTCCTTAAGAAGCTTTTTTACCATCTCCAGGTCTGAGGCAGGGACCGCGACCGCGATGGCGCAGAGCTCCTTTACATGACAAAAGGCCCTGACGGCCTTTATGAGGACCGGAAGGTCTTCGCACATGAGGTATTGTTTTTTTACGCCGCCGCCCATCCTGGTGGACGAGCCGGCGGCGGGGATTATAACTGCTGTTTTCGCCATGGCGCCTAGACTCCCTTGGGCTTGGTGAATATCATGCGGCCCGCGGAGGTCTGAAGCACGCTGGTCACGGTGGAGTTGATGGTCTTGCCTATGAAGCGCCGTCCTCCCTCCACCACTATCATGGTGCCGTCCTCCAGATAGCCTATGCCCTGGGTGGGCTCCTTGCCCTCCTTCACCACGAAGACCTGCATGTCTTCGCCGGGAAGGACCACGGGCTTAAGGGTATTGGCCAGCTCGTTGATGTTCAAGACCCCGACTCCGTGGATGCCGGCGACCTTGTTGAGGTTGAAATCGTTGGTCACCACCATGCCCTTGAGGTTCTGGGCCAGCTTGAGGAGCTTTACGTCCACCTCGGGGATCTCGGCCAGGACCTTGTCCTCCTCGGTGTTGTAGATCTCGATGCCGTAGTCGGTCTGGATCTTGTTGAGTATGTCAAGACCCCGCCTGCCCCTTGCCCTCTTGAGGGAATCGGAAGAGTCGGAGATGTGTCTCAGCTCTATGAGGACGAATTCTGGGATGACGATATCTCCTTCTATAAAGCCGGTCTTTAAAATGTCGTAGATGCGTCCGTCGATGATAACGCTGGTGTCGAAGATCTTCGGCGAAGCCCCGTTCTGTCTGTTCCTGGATCTTGCCGCGTCTCTGAGGCCGGACCCTCCGGAAGACAGCACCTCCCTGATGTTTTCAAGGCTGATGCGCCGTCCGATGTAAAGCCCCAGATAACCGAGTCCGAAGTAAAGAAGCACCGAAAGGATAACGTTGATGTATGCCGTCTGGAGCACCTTGATCCCGTTAATAATCTGTGAGATAAGGTAGGCGGCAAACAGTCCGAATATCATTCCGACCCCTCCGGTCACCATCTGGCCCACGGGAATCTTTGAAAGCGAATTCTCGAGGCTCTTGGCGACCTGTTCTCCCCGCCGGTGAAGTGTCCCGAAATAACTGAAAAATATAATACCGGATAAAGCGGTGACGATGGACTCCAGCACCATGACTTCAACGCCCGAGAGGCTTATGCCTATGGCGGGGGAAACTTCGTCTACCAATAAAGTGGACACTCCGTAACCGAACAGCATTCCGCACAGACTGAAAATGACGCGGAATACTTTTTTGAGCATATTCTGTTTTGACTGACCTCCTTCTTTAAGTCTTATCTATATAAATGATACGGCGCCGTCTGTTTCATCAGACCGCGCCGTCTATCATGCTATCTGCGTCGCTCTCGTCTATGTTGTTGACGAGGGAGATCTCACTGGCAAGTATCTGTCTCGCGTTGAGCAGCATCTTCTTCTCGCCGGTGGACAGCTTTTTCTGCCGGTCCATGCGCAAGAGGTTTCTTACCACCTCGGCTACCTGACATATATCTCCGGTCTTGAGTTTTTCCATGTTGGCGCGGTTGCGGCGGTTCCAGTTCTCGTCCATGGGGGTGGACGCGGAGCCGAGGACGTTCAGCACCAGCTCAATGGAGGACGGCTCCACTATGCCGCGAAGCCCCGCTGACATGCCGCCTACCGGCACCATTACCTGCATGTTGCCGTGGGGAATGTGGAGAATATAGTAGGATCTGGTCTCTCCCAATATTTTCTTGTCTTCTATCGCTTCGATAACGCCGGCCCCGTGCATGGGGTAGACGACTTTATCTCCTATTGAGAACATTGGTATCCCTCCGTTGATATTATATCAAACCGAAGAAAATAAGTCAACTGTCCTCAAAAACAATAGAATATTAGATTTTCACGTCAGCATCGGTATCTTTTTCGGCAATGGGAAGGCTGAACCAGAAGGTGCTCCCCTCACCGGGCGTACTCTCCACTCCGTAGAGGGCTTTGTGACGCTCAAGGATCTCTCTTGCGATGGAAAGACCCAGGCCGGTGGAGGTCCCGTTGGCCCTTGTACCCTGCCTGCTGGCCTTCTGATAGCGGGCCCAGATGACGTCTTTATCCTCTTCGGCTATGCCTATGCCGTGGTCTCTCACCTCAAAACGTATCCTGCCGTCCTCTTCCGAGAAGGAAAGCTCGATGTCCTTGGAATCTCCGCTGTACTTGACCGCGTTGGAGATCAGGTTGGAGACCACCTGCTGGAGCTTGCGCTCGTCGCCCATGACCCAGACCCTTCCGGGCACCGTGGCGAGGCTTATCTTAAAGCCATCGTGCTCCTCGAGCACCCTGTAGACATTGAGTATGCTCTCGGCAGCCTTTTGTATATCCACAGGCTGATTCTCCATCTCTTCGGTGCCGGCCTGAAGCTTGGAGAGGGCCAGTATGTCGCCCACCAGGTCCGAGAGCCTGTCGGTCTCTTCGATTATGACCTGCAGGTGCTCGTCCCTCCTCTCCTTGTTCTCGCCCGAAATGTCTCTTATGAGCTCGGCGTAGGACTTGATCATGGTGAGGGGGGTCCTGAGGTCGTGGGAGATGTTGGCGAGAAGGTCCTTTTGCAGGTCGTCCGCTTTCGCCAGCTCGTCGGCCGTCACGTTCAAAGTCTCGGCCAGGTCTTCGATCTCCGCGTAGCCGGTGGATTCGAAATCGACGTTATAATTTCCTCTCGCCAGCTCCTGGGCCTTGTTCTTGATCTCGATGACGGGCCTTGCCATGCGCTTTGAGTAAAGGAAGGCTATGACGGCGCCTATGAGAAGGGCGATGAGGGTTATGATCTTAAGCTGCGAAGACAGTATGTTCACCGCGGGACCCAGAGGGGTCAGGGAGGTGATGGAGACCAGATAAATGCTGTCCCTGTAGTCGCTGTCCACCTGGGAGGCGTTGATAAGCATGCTCTCGCCGTTCCTTCCGGTCTCCATGATGTAGCTGGAGCTGCCGGTCCCGGAGCTCTTCAGACTCTGAATCGCCTGCCTCACTATGAGGTTTCCGCCCATGAACATGCGGCCCGTGCCTATCTGTTCGTTGGAGCTTATGGCAAAGCTGCCGTCAACGGCTTCGATGTAGAAGTACAGGTCGGACTCGCTGGAAAGCCGGGCCAGATCCTCGCAGAACTGGTCCACGTTGAGCTCCTCGGGCTGCGAATAGGCTGTGCCTATGAGCTTGATGCCGGCCGCCGCCCTCTTCTCCATGGCGTTCTCGTAGTACTGCTCTATGAAGCCGGTCTGCATGACCCAGACTATGGCCATGAGTATGACAGCGAAGAGGACGAAGGTCAGGGTCAGAGTGGTCCGAAGGCTTGCGGATCTTTTTATCCTGGTTTTTCTCGGGCTTGCGCCTTCCTCAGTCTTCAAACTTGTAGCCTACCCCTCTAACGGTGGATATCTTGTCGCGGCAGCTTCCCAGCCTTCCGCGCAGGTTCTTGATGTGGGTGTCTATGGTCCTGTCATCGCCGAAGAAATCGTAGCCCCAGATGTCCGAGAGCAGCCTGTCCCTTGAGAGGGCGATGTTGCGGTTCTGCATCAGGTACACCAGGATCTCGTATTCCTTTAAGGTCAGGTCTATCTTTTCGCCGGCAACGGTCACGATGCGGGACTCGGTGTTGACTTCAAGCTCTCCCGACTTTAAGACGGTCTGCTTCTTGTCCTCTTCGCCCCGGTTCTTTCTCGCAAGGACCGCCGAGACTCTCGCCATCAGCTCTTTGGGGCTGAAGGGCTTAACCACGTAGTCGTCTATGCCCAGCTCAAAGCCGAAGAGCTTGTCGTACTCCTCTCCTCTCGCTGAAAGCATGATGATGGGGACGTCCTTGTCGCGGCGTATCTGCTTGCAGGCGCTGTAGCCGTCGAGGCCGGGCATCATTATATCCATGATGACCAGGTCATAATCCTGGGCCAGGCACTTGTTGACCGCTTCGACGCCGTCGCCGGCTTCGTCGGTCTCGTAATTGTTGAACAGGGCATATTCCCTGATGACGGCTCTTATCTTTTCTTCGTCGTCTACTATTAATATTCTGGGCATTTCGGACCTCCGGGTTCTGATTTGGCTCCAGTATAAAGGGGGCTTATGAAGCAATTGTGAAGAGCAAATGAAAACAGCGTCTTATCTGCGCGGGATGACAGTTTTCATTTTTCCGCCAGCTTTGACGCTTCCCTTATGGCCTCGGCAAGACCGGTTACCCCTATGAGCTTCATGTTCTTCGGTTTTTCTGCGAGTTTTTCCATGCTTCTTTTGGGCAGCATCATGGCCTTAAAGCCCATGCGGTCGGCTTCCTTTATGAGCTTGTCTGCGCTTCTTACGGGCCTCAGGTCTCCGGTGAGGCCTATCTCGCCGATCGCGATAAAGCCGGAGGGGAGCTTCGAGCCTTTTTCGTCCGACCATATGGCCAGGGCAACGGCAAGGTCTGTCGAGGTCCCTTCGGGACGCATCCCTCCCACTATGTTGACGTAGATGTCGCGGTTGATGAGGCTTAGGGATGCTTTTCTCTCAAGGACCGCGACTATCATGCCGAGCCTTGAATTTTCAACGCCTATGGCTGTGCGGCGGGCGAAGCCTATGTTGGTCGGGGCGGTGAGGGCCTGGATCTCGAGGAGCAGAGGCCTGGTGCCCTCGTAGACAGCGGTGGCGACGGCTCCCGCGGAGCTGTCCTCAAGGCCTTCAAGGAAGCTGGCGGAGAGGTTTTCTATCTCCACCAGGCCTTCTTCCCTCATCTCGAAGGCTCCGATCTCGCTGGTGGTCCCGAAGCGGTTCTTAAGAGCCCTTAAGATGCGCAGGTCCTGGCTTCTCTCGCCGGAAAACTGCAGCACCGTGTCCACCATGTGCTCGACTATCTTGGGCCCTGCCAGCTCGCCGCTCTTGGTCACGTGGGCCACGATGAAGACGGGTATCCCCCTGCCCTTGCCCAGATTCATCAGCAGGCCTCCGCAGGCCCTCACCTGGGACACGCTGCCGGGGGCCGACTCCAGCTCGTCGGTGTACATGGTCTGGATGGAGTCTATGATGAGAAAGCCGGGATCTAGCCTGTCGACCGCCTCGATCACGGCCTCCATGCCGGTCTCGGAGAGCACGTATATGCCTTCGGTGCCTTCGGGGCAGACCCGGTCGGAGCGCATCTTGATCTGCTCCTCCGACTCCTCGCCCGAGACGTAGAGGACGGTGCCAAGCGCTTTCGCGATGTGGGAGGCCGCCTGGATTATCATGGTCGATTTGCCTATGCCGGGTTCTCCCGAGATCAGGGTGAGGGACCCTTTGACCAGGCCTCCGCCCAGGACCCGGTTGAGCTCCCCTATGCCGGTGTCGACCCGGGTGCTCTGGCCCGAGGTGACCCGGGAGAGGGGCTGGGGCGAAGCTTTGCGCTTTTCAGCCGAGGGGGAGGAAGCCCCCTTGCCCGACCTGCTCCTGGAATCGTCGCTCTCGTCGTAGACCTTTTCCTCGACGAAGGAGTTCCAGGCTCCGCAGATGCACTGGCCCAGCCAGCGCGGGCTCTCGTAACCGCACTCCTGACATACGAATACTGTTTTCGCGTTTTTCTTTGCCATTTATGTTCTCCGTTTTAGGTAAGTATTTAATGTTAAGGGCCGCATATTCCTGCAGCCTGAAAACCCCACGCTTTAAGGCCGGGGATCTTCGCTACCGAAAGCTTCAATGTCTGTGCCGATCCGCCGGAAGGCCTCCGAAAGACCGGCCTCCAGCTCTTTGAGATCGGGGTCTCTGAGCCTTTCGCGCAGCTTTTCGAGTTCCTTAATATTATACACCAGTACGGGTATCATTTCGCGGCTGAGAGCGGCCAGCTTCAGCCTTTTTTTGAGCAGCCCGTCCCTTCTGCCCAGCTTTCTGGAGCGCGTTCTGCCGCTGAGGGCGTCTTTGTACACGTGGATAAGGGAGCTTCGGCCCGAAGAGGACGCCGGTTCCATGTCCCCGTCCTCATCCTCAGCCGAAATGCCGCCTGCCTTCTTAAGCGCTAGCCTGCCCGGGACGGCCTTTTCAAGGCTCTCGCAGCGGGCAAGCAGGGCCTTCTGGCGGGTCAGCTCCTCTTCCAAAGCGTCGGGAAAGGAAGCCGCTCCGCTTTTAAGCCCCAGCTCCGATAGCTTCATTGGATCTGCAGTTCCGCCGTCCGGGATCATTATGACATATATTTACATTTATGTCAATATTATTGAAGCGTGCCGGCTTCGCCGCCCGCATTACTGCGGGAGCGCGAAGATCCCGATGAAGAGGCGAAGGCAGAGAGACCTCAGCGAAAAAAGGGGCGCGAGAGCCCGATAAAAAGCGGGAGGTCCGGGCTTTTACGTCCGTTTCCTCCCGCTTTGAAGTTTTAACGATGCGGCAGACTCTTTGCAGCCTGCGAAAAAACATGAGGCTTTGAGCTTCGCCGAAAACCCTGAAAGCCGGCAGCTGCCTGCACTCTGACAAGGGCGTTAAGCCTTTTACGAGGCTTTTGGCGAGGCTTTCGGGCGGCGGTCCGGGGCGATCAGGCCGAAGTCCGGCTCAGACCCCGCGCATGCCCGCTTTATCGTCAGTATTTGGTCAGTATGCTCACGTACATGCGCACGTCGCCCTCGATGTGATCCAGGTAGAGGTGCTCGTTGACCTGGTGGGCTCCCGCGCTCCTGCCGTCCTGCAGCAGGCCGGTGAAGCGGTAGACGCTGTCGGTTGGGCAGATGGGGCAGTAATACCTGGAATCTGTGCCGCCCGACAGCAGGGTCGGGATCATGGGGGCGCCTGGGTAGAGCTCGTCGACACAGGAGGCGATGAGCTTGTAGAACTCGCTGTCAGTAGACTGGACAGCCGGCGGGTTCCCGCCCTTGAGTACTGTCATTTCCACCCCTTCGGGGATAAGGGCCCTGAAGTGGGCCATGAGGTCGTCCATGGTCTGGCCGGGTATGATGCGGCAGTTGACGGTGAGGGTCGCCTTTTCGGGTATGATGTTGGCCTGGGCGGAGCCCTGGCACATGGTGATGGCGGTGGTGGTGCGTATCAGGGAGCTGAGCCTCCTGTTCTTTTCGCAGACCGCGACCACGGCGTCCCAGTTGCCCCTGACGTCGCCGCAGAGCGCGTCAAGCTCGGGGTCGTCGATGAGGCCGTGCGCGTGCTTCGCCTCCAGCTCCTTGACCACCACCTCGCTCATGAAGGGCTCCATGGGGTTTTCGTCGATGGCGATCATGGTCTTCGCCAGCTTGACCAGGGCGTTGTTTTTCGCGGGGGAAGCGGAGTGTCCGCCCTTATCAAGGGCTGTGAACATGACGTCCACGTAGCCTTTCTCGCTTATCACTATCTCGGCATAGCACTTTCCGTCCTTTTCGACTATGCCGCCGCACTCGTCGATGAGGCCGCCCAGCCGGACTCCCCTTTCTTTAAGGGTCTCGACTATCATGGGCGCCGCGGCTCCCGGACCTCCCATGATCTCTTCGTTATAGCCGAAGCCCAGGTAGAGGTCGTATTCGGGCTCCCAGCCCTCGGCAAAGAGCATCTCGAGGGCGTCCATGTAGGCCTGGATGTTGCACTTTGAATCGGTGGTCCCCCTGCCCCAGACGCAGCCGTCGTGGATCTCGGCGCCGAAAGGGGGATACTTCCACATGGACCAGTCGCCCTCGGGGACCACGTCCTGATGGGCGATGAACATGAGGGGGAGCTTCCTGGGGCTCGCGCTCTTAAAAGTGTAGAGCAGGCCACACTTGCCTATGACTTCTCTCGTCATCTTTTTATGGACCAGGGGCCAGCACTCCTCGAGCACTTCGTGGAGCTTCAGGAAGTCGCCGACGCGGGTCTTTTCGGGATCCGCGCTGGAGACTGTGGGTATGCGGCACATCTTCTGAAGGTGTTCCGTAAATAAGGCGGTGTCGTATTTCATGCTTTGCGCCGCCCGGCGCCGGGGCCGGGCTCTCCTTTCTTGCGGCAGCGGGCCCGGACGGACCTAACCCCAGAGGGAGGTGGCCGCCATGAGCATTACGGGCATGGTGAGAAGGCAGAGAAGGGTGGAAAGGCAGACCAGGGCCGTCGCCTGGGCGGTGTCCTTGCCCTGTCTTTCGACGTATATGGCGATGTTGGAGCCCACGGGAGCCATGGCCGAGATGAAGATCGCCATGCGCAGCACCACGGGCAGGTTCTTAAAGAGAGCGAAGAGCAGCAAGGTCGCGGCGGGAATGATGATGAGCCTTACGAAGCTGCAGATCCAGATGGACTTGTCCTTAAGAGCCGCAGGCTTCATTCCGCCAAGATAGACGCCGATGATGACCATGGCGATGGGAGCGCTGCAGGACGCCAGCGAATTGATGGTGCTCACGGCCTGGGCGGGCAGGGGTATCTGAAGAAAATAGACCAGAAGGCCTATGACGAAGGCGATGATCAGGGGGTTCTTTATGATCTTTTTGGGCTGAAGCTCGCTCCAGTTTCCGGTGATGAGGGACTGTCCGTAGGTCCACTGCAGCACGTTGAGCATGGCGACCATACCGGCGGTGTAGAAGGCGGCGTCGCTGCCCAGGACTGCTGCGATCAGGGGAAGGCCCATGAGGCCGGCGTTGGAGAAGGACGAACCGAAATCGGAGATCGGGTCCTTCTTAAAGACCAGATGCGAAATTATCATGGCAAGGGCCAGGGCCAGAGCGGCCAGCAGCAGGGACCAGAGCAGCTCCCCGGTCTTTTCGGGGCTTCCCGGCTGATTGAAGGCCTTGACTATGAGGCAGGGCAGCACCGCGTAGAGCAGAAACGATGTGAGGGCGCTGCTGTTCTTTTTGGTGACAAGCTTTCCCTTTTCAAGCAGGAAGCCCACCGCCAGATATATGACGAAAATTATCAGCTGATTTACGAGAACTTTTACCGTATCCATGTTACCTCCGGACCCGCTGCTGCGGGCCTTTTGCGGTCTTCCGCATAAAAAAACTGCCTTAATAATAATATTATTCAGGCAGTTTTACAATATTTCGGAAGCTCAAAAGTTGAGGCGGGGTATAACAAGGAGCCCCCGCCCCATATTAAGCCGCGGACCGGCAACCATAGCCCGTCAGCTTATCCTTCCGTGTCGCTTTCATCCAGGCCTTCGTTCATGAGCTTATTGAGTTTTTCGTTGTAGTATTGGGTGATCTTCTTCTTTCGGTAGCCTTCGAACTCCTCTTTGATGGCAAGCATCTCGTCGGCAAGTTCGGCGGGGTCGCGGGGACGGGTCCTCTTCATGTAAAGGATCATGCGCTCCATGGTCTTTTCGGTGCCCAGGG
>JAFRWQ010000281.1 GCA_017437925.1 Bacillota bacterium | reverse complement strand
TACCGCTTCATGCTCTACCAGTGCTCCGTAGGATGAATGAACATATTCTCCATCCATGTCATCTATGGCATACTTGCAGTTATTAACTATATAATCATGTCATGAAGGGCACCCCTCTCGCGAGACCCGTCATAGGCACCAGGGCGTCCCTAAAAAAGATCGACAGGAACGCCATCCTTTCATACATAGGAGAGCAGTACAAGGCTGAGAACATGGTGGTCTCCTGCGTGGGCAGATTCGACGAAAAGAGGCTCGAAGAGCAGGTCAACGAGGCTTTGTCCCGATTTGCCGGGAAAGCCCCCGAGAAGGGCGATTACGGGCCTTCAAAGGCAAGGAGCTTTTCGGGAAGGGCCAAAGACATAGGCCAGACCCACATAGCCCTTTCTCTGCCTTCGATCTCGCTGGGTTCGGACGAGTATTACGCCCAGGCCATAGTAAACGACGTGTTGGGCGGGAGCATGAGCTCCAGGCTCTTCCAGAACATCAGAGAGAAGAAGGGCCTCGCGTACACCGTCTACAGCGCCCCCATCGCCTATTCCAAAATGGGCATGTTCTTCATCTACGCCGGCGTGAGCCTGGGAAGGGAAAAGGTCGCAATAGACGCCATCGCGGAGGAGCTTGAAAAGCTGGGAAGGGAAGGCCTTACCCCGGGTGAGCTAGCCGTCTGCAGGCAGAGGCTCAAGAGCGGCTACATCTTCGGCCAGGAGACCATGGGAAGCCGCATGAACGCCCTGGGAAAGAACAGGCTGCTCCTCGGCCGCAACTACAGCGACGAAGAGGTGATGGCGGAACTGGACGCCGTGACCCTGGACCAGGTCAACGATATCTGCCGCCGCTTGAGCGACATCAGGAAGTACAGCGGCGCCATAATCAGCAAGGATAAGCTGGATCTCAAGGCTCTGATCGGCTAGGCCCGGTCCTTGCGTTTATCGGAAAACCCGCCTCATTGATTTATTATATTGTTTGCATGGCAGCTGACATTCATGATATATTCTAATAAACAGTTCCCGAGTTTACATGAACGGAGGTATGATCATGAAGCAGCTTATTATGTATTCCAGCAGTCATTGACCGGGCTGCCCCCCGGTGAAGGAAGCCCTCACCGAGGCAGGTATCCAGTTCGGATACATCGACATTACCAGCGGAATGATGCCCCTTAAGAAGTTCCTCAAGCTGAGAGACACTCACCCAGCCTTCGCTCCCATAAAGGAAGAGGGAAGGGTAGGAGTCCCCTGCCTTGAGTACGACGGGCAGATATTCTTCGGTCTTCCCGAAGATCTGAGCATATTCAAGGAATGAACAGAATAGCGGAATTTGAACCGATAACGGGATTCGAACACGAAATAAAGATGCCGGCGAGAGCTACCAAAGGCTCCGCCGGCTATGACATTTTTACCCCGGTGCCCATAGACCTTATGCCCGGGCAGTCGGTGACGGTCGCGACCGGCCTCCGCTGCCGCATAGAGGAGGGCTGGGTGCTGCTTATCATGCCCAAATCGGGTCTGGGCTTTAAATTCAGGCTCCAGCTGGACAACACAGTGGGCGTCATAGACAGCGATTACTACAACGCCGACAACCGGGGCCACATAATGGTCAGGATCACCAATGACAGCCGCGAGGGCAAAGAGCTGCACATCCCCGCGGGCAAGGCTTTCGCACAGGGCATATTCGTCCCCTTCGGCATCACCGAGAGCGACGAGGCCGAAGGCGAGAGGCGCGGAGGCTTCGGGTCCACCAGGGTCTGATAAAACGGTATGGCACGACCGGACTGCATCTCAGCCCGGTCTTTTATTGCCTTAAAAAGCCCTAAAGATCTGCCTTAAGCCCTGAAACAGTCCCGGCTTTCCCGCGCTTCCCTAAAGCCTTGATTTTCTCTTTTGGGAATATTATGCTTAATATATGCATTCCTTTGGGGGCGCGTCATCTCTGGAAAACAGAATGCTACATACATCCCAAATGCTAATTGATAGCTTCTTAGTTCCGATGATGCAATACGGCTGTCCTTTGGACCCTCTTT
>JAFRWQ010000280.1 GCA_017437925.1 Bacillota bacterium | reverse complement strand
GATTTAGACCATTTTAAGACAATTGGCTCATCATTAAGATTATCTCATTTGATGAACAAATCTGTCGCGTAGTTTTGGAGGTTTAGATGGAAAATTTAGCGAACAGTGATATAAAAAAATCACCCTCTAACAGAAAGCTAAATGAAAAGAAAAAAGCACAAGATTTGCTAAAAATTAAAAAACAAAAAATTCAGGAAGCACTAGCGATTTTGAAAAAGCAATTCCCTCTCGCTTTTAAAGAAAGTCCAGAACCACTAAAAATCGGAGTTTTGGAGGAATTGGTAGAAAAACTAAGTGGAAAAATCTCTAAAAACAAAATAAAAGGTGCTCTCAAATATTACACACGAAACCTGATGTATCATCAAGCGGTTTTAATAAATACGCATAGGATCGATTTAGCAGGAAAACGGTGTGAACTTATAACCGCACAACAAAAGGAATATTCGCAAAAGTGCTTAGGTGAAATTTTGGCAAAAGCTCAACAGCGACATAAATAGTAGTTTTTCTAATTTGGGAGAAGGGATATGAAGAGAAGAACCCACGGGATCGATGTTCTCCATGCCGCAGATGGTGATGGCGTGGTCCGAGGAATCCCTCATGACCTCGAATTCGATCTCCTTATAGCCCTTTACGCTCTTTTCCACCAGCACCTGGTGCACCGGGGAGAGCTTGAAGGCGTTGAGGCCTATGTCTATGAGCTCCTCTTCGTTGTCCGCGAAGCCTCCGCCGGTCCCGCCCAGGGTAAAGGCCGGGCGCAGGACCACGGGGTAGCCGATCCTCTTCGCAGCTTCCTTGGCATGCTCAAGGTCGTAGGTGATCTCGGAGGGAATAACGGGCTCTCCTATGGACTGGCACATCTCCTTAAAGAGCTCCCTGTCCTCCGCCCTTTCTATGCTGTCGCTGCTGGTCCCCAGGAGCTTGCAGTTGACCTCTTTCAAGACGCCCTTCTTTTCAAGCTGCATGGCAAGATTGAGGCCGGTCTGGCCGCCTATGCCGGGCACTATGGCGTCGGGCCGCTCGTAGCGCAGTATCTTCGCTATGTACTCCAGGGTCAGGGGCTCCATGTAGACCTTGTCCGCTATGGTGGTATCGGTCATTATGGTGGCCGGGTTTGAATTGCAGAGTATCACCTCGTAGCCCTCTTCCTTGAGGGCGAGGCAGGCCTGGGTACCCGCGTAGTCGAATTCGGCCGCCTGGCCTATCACTATGGGGCCGGAGCCTATGATGAGCACTTTTTTGACGTCAGTCCTCTTTGCCATTTTCTTTCCTCCAATGTATGTGAACTGTTTAGCTTTATTTGCTGTATACTGTCCTGCCGCCGCAGACGGTCAGGTAATTGACCCCGTAAAGCTCCATGCCTTCAAAGGGTGTCGCTTTGCCCATGGAAAGGAAGTCTTTGGGGTCCACCGTGAAGGCTTCGTCAAGGTCCCAAACGCTGTAATCGCCTTCGCTTAAAGGTATCCCGAAGCGCTCCCTGGGCTTGGTCACCATCAGCTCCATGAGCCTTTCAAGGCTTATGATCCCGGTCCTGACCAGATGGGTGTAGCAGGCGGCGAAGCTGGTCTCAAGGCCGACGACTCCGAAGGCGCTCTTTTCAAGGCCTCTCGCCTTTTCCTCGGCGCTGTGGGGGGCATGGTCGGTGATGATCATGTCTATGGTGCCGTCCTTTATGCCTTCGATCAGGGCCTCTCTGTCTTCGGCGCTCCTGATGGGCGGGTTCATCTTGAAGCGGCCCTCTTCCTTAAGCCAGCTGTCGTCCATGATCAGGTAGTGGGGACCGGTCTCGCAGGTGACGTCTATGCCTTCGGCCTTGGCCTTTCTTATGATATCGACGCTCTCTTTGGTCGAGATGTGGCAGACGTGGTAGGGGCAGCCGGTCTCTTTGGAAAGCCTAACGTCCCTTGCTATCTGGGCCCATTCGCTCTCCGAGCATATCCCCCTGTGGCCGTGGGCTTTTGCGTACTCTCCGTCGTGGATGTAGCCTCCCTTAAGAAGCTCGTTGACCTCGCAGTGGGCGACTATCATTTTCCCGAGGGCCCTGGCTCTTACCATGGCCTCTCTCATCATGTCTTCGCTCTGCACTCCCCTGCCGTCGTCGGAGAAGGCGCAGACATAGGGAGCCATGGCCTCAAGATCCGCCATGACCTCGCCCTTTTCGCCCACGGTGATGGACCCGTAGGGAAGGACGTTTATGAGGCCGGCCTTCTTTATGGCCTCAAGCTGGGGCTTTAAGTGCTCAAGGCTGTCGGGGACCGGGTCCAGATTGGGCATGGCGCAGACCGCGGTGACTCCTCCTCTCGCAGCCGCCATGGAGCCGCTCAGCACCGTCTCCTTATATGAAAAACCCGGCTCGCGGAAGTGCACGTGCACATCGCAGAAACCGGGAAAGACAGTGAAATTATGACCCTGGGGAAGCTTAAGAGCCAGCTCGGCCAGAAAGCTGTCCGGGCGGGCGGAGCCGAATGCCTTGATGTTTCTCATATCAGCCGCCATTCTCTCTCCTTTCATGAAAAAAGCCCTGCCGATAAGGGCAAGGCTGAAGTCACGCGCATGAACGCAGAGGCGCCGGGGCGCCAAAGCTCATATATAACTCAATCTTGCCGATATCTCCGTATCGTCTTAAAGATCAATTCCTCGGGTATATTAGCACAGAGGATGCCTCAATACAAGAAGAATTGAAAATCCGAATCCATATTTTTTGCGTATGGCAAGCCCCGCTCCATAGCTATAGCTTTCGCGCTTTATTTCGAGCCGGACGCATTCACGCTCATTATGAGTATATCATAAGTCACGCCGCTCAGGCATATGAAAAACGGCCATCTTCCGATGACCGTTCTTTGGAGGCGACACCCGGATTTGAACCGGGGCATAAGGGTTTTGCAGACCCGTGCCTTACCACTTGGCTATGTCGCCGCATACCGGAAAGCTCCGGTATAAAATTGGCGGGGGTAGAGGGATTCGAACCCCCGGATGGTGGAATCAGAATCCACTGCCTTACCGCTTGGCGATACCCCTGCGTCGAATGATAAAAATATTAAATTGGGGTGGGTGGTGGGATTCGAACCCACGTATACTGGAGCCACAACCCAGGGTCTTAGGCCGCTTGACGACACCCACCGTATTGGCGACCCGAACCGGGCTCGAACCGGTGACCTCCAGCGTGACAGGCTGGCATTCTAACCAGCTGAACTACCGGGCCGCAAAGTTGGTAGCGGCGAGGGGAGTCGAACCCTTGACCTTCCGGGTATGAACCGGACGCTCTAGCCAACTAAGCTACGCCGCCACACAAAGGCGCTGAAATCAACGCAAGAGATATATTAGCACCGCCCTTTGCGCCTGTCAAGCGGAAAAAAGATTTTTAATCTCTCAGCTTTGTCCAGCGGTATATCATGACGGCGGCCTCAGCTCTGGTCACGGGACGGGAGGGATAAAGCCTTCCGCCAGAGCCTCTCAGGACCCCCGATGATACCGCCCAGTCCATGGCGTCGAGGGCGTATTCCCTGATCTGCGGGGAATCCTCAAAGCCTTGAGATTCGCCCTTGTTGGAGCCTTCGAGGCCGTCCCTCATCTCGAGCCTGTAGAGCAGCACGGCCAGCTGCTCTCTGGTAAGGACGGCGGAGGGCCTGAACGTGCCGTCCTCAAAGCCTTCGGCAAGGCCTATGCCGGTGATCCAGCCCACGGCCCTTGCGTACCAGGCCCCTTCGGGGACGTCGCTGTAGGGAGTGTAATCGTACTCGGGATCGTCCTCCCTGTGGGTCCTGCGGTAAATGATCATGGCAGCCATGGCCCTGGTCAGAGTGCTTTCGGGATAAAAACGGCCGCCGTCTCCTTCGATCAGGCCTCTTTCGCTCAGGTCGGACACTTCTTCATAGTACCAGGCGTCCTCGCTGACGTCGTCGTACAGGGCCTTAGTCCCGAAGACCGGAGCCGCGGAAAGCGCAAGGACCAGGATAAGCGCCAGGCTCGTTATCTTAAAGATTGGTCTTGGGGTCATTGGCTGTCACCTCGTTTGAGTCTTTCTTATCTTCGCCTGCCGGCTCGGCGGGAGCCAGATTGTCAGTGTACTTGCAGATCAGCCAGTCTTCCCCGCCCTCGGGCACGCAGAAGTACAGGCTCAGGTCTTCCTCGGTCCTCACCTCGAGGCCCTGGGCCGAGGTCGTGTAGTAGTACCTTGCCCTGATGCCGAAGAGGTTCTGGGACCAGCCGTAGAAGTCTGAGACTCCGTACTCCCCAATCTCAAAGGTATCGGGAGGCTGGGGCCTGTCGGGATAGTTCTCGAGCTTAATGTAATCGGGGCTGGTGCCGAGCATTATCCCGCTGATATCGCTCCACTCGAGAAAACCGCTCTTAAAGCCCGAGATCTTCTCGGCGGCGTCTCTTACAAGCCGGCCCAGCTTTTCGTCCAGCTCCAGCTCGGGGTAATCGCCCACGAGAAGCAGGCCGTCGTCCAGCTCGGTCATGGGATAGTAGAACTGGTTCGTACCCCTGGAGCTTAAACTGGGCACAGTGAACATGCCTTCGGCGTGATAGACCAGGTACTCGGGCACGTTCACCTCGGGAGTGGTGAGCTTGAGCTCGCTGAACTGGGGGAAGACCAGGCCGGTCCTGACCGGCGACAGGTTCTGGAGCGGAGTATCTCCTATATATATGTTGCTGGGGCTCTTGACCGCGTAGTCGGCGGAGCGCACTCCCTCGATAGACACCACAGAATAGCTGGGAAGCCCCAGAAAACCGTAGTGGTCGGTTATATCCAGGCTCACCAGGGCCAGAAGCTCCCCGTCGGCAAAGACGCTGTAGCGTCCGTCCTCCTCGTTCTTCTCGTAGGTGATCTCGCGGCCTCTCACGGCGGCCGCCAGGGTCTGACCCGAGTGGTCCATGGTCTGATAGGCCGACTTATATCCGCACTCGGAGAGCAGCCTGCTGCAGTTGCCTCTTCTCGCTTCTTCGGCGAGACGGGTGCAGAAGGCGCTTATTACGTCGTCATCGTCCGCCTGATCGTAAGCCCTGAGGTCGGTCCATACGTCCGCCCACACGAAAAGCACGGCCATGATGAGGCTTATGATGCAGAAGCGGTGAAGGTGCCTGAGGGTCCGGGCCGAAAGCTTCATTTCGCAGCCTCCCCGCTCTCGGGCAGGGGCCCCAGAAGCTCTCCGAGCTCTTCCTCCCCTATCATGCGTTCCACCACGAAGCCGAAGGCGGTCTCGCGGCAGATGTGCCTCACAAAGGATGCTTTGTAGCTTTCAAAGGGGCCTTTCAGGATAATGACAAAACAGCCGTAGGCGCAGACCCCGGCCGCTATTGCTATGACGAGCAGGCAGCAGACTATCTTTGAAAAAAGACTTCTGTGACGGTATGCTTTTTTCTTCTTCTCCTGCGCCATTATTTGCCGTGGGAGACGTAGCCGCCCATGTAGTTCTTGGTCTCTATGACCAGGATGAAGGCCTTTTCGTCCAGGCTCTTGATAAGCTTCTCAAAGGATCCGAGCAGAGTCTTGTCCACGTCGGCGATGATCATGTACTTGCCTCCGGTGTACTCGGAGCTGTTGGCGTCCACCACGGTGATGGCGTAGCCGGCCTGCCTGATTGCGGTGAGCATCCCGGGATCCCTTCCCGAGGTGATCACGTGGATGGCCACGTGGCCCTTTATGAGCTTGGCGGCGATCCTGCCTCCGATGAAGGTTCCGGTGGCGTAGCCTCCGGCGTAGGCGACGGCGGTGGCCATGACGGGGGCGTCTCCGGTCAGGGCGTCTCTCACTATGACGTACCAGAGAAAGACCTCGCAAAAACCCACCAGGGCGGCAAGGCTGTTCTTGCCCTTGACCGTAAGCAGGGTCCTGAAGGTGCCCATGCTCACGTCCATTATTCGGCAGAGGAATATCTTAATGCAGCTTAAAAGTATGGAACCCAATTTAACTCCTTCCCGGCGCGCTGAGGAAAGCCTTAAGCGCGTCATTGCGGTCGTTTTCAAGCAATAAATTATATCATGAAATAGGTTTTTTACAATACCCCGGGACGGAGCGGGATAAAGAAGACCGGAAGGGCTGAAGTCTTCCGAGCCCCTGCGGACCGGGCTCCCTCCTCCCAATTGAAAAGCTTTGAAACAAATTGCTTGTAATTATGAAAAGCTTGTAGTACAATACGAAAGTGCTTCGGGCTGTTAGCTCAGCTGGTTAGAGCGCCTGCGTCACATGCAGGAGGTCGTAGGTTCGAGTCCTGTACAGCCCACCAAAAAACAGCGGTCTGCGTTTGAACAGACCGCTGTTTTTCTTTTTGTTTATTACTTCCGCGGCTAGAGCAGCACCAGCTTCATAATTATGTACCAGGCGGCTATGCCGACGGCGAAGAGCGGTATGAAGTATTTGTATTCCTTCATCAGCTTTGCCATACCGGTCTCGAAGTATTCGCAGGTCAGCAGCTGGCACATGTGGACCGGCGAGAAGAAGTAACCGTATATGCTGGACGCGAGCACCAGGCCGGTATACAGCAGTATGGCGTTGGGATCCGAGGTTAAGCTGAGCATCATGGGTATGATGATGGCCGCCGGAGTCTGGACGCTTCCGGTCGGGAAGGACGTCAGCATGGCGATGACCAGTATTATGACTTCGGGAGGCAGCCCCATGGCGGCTATCCCGGTCATCGCGGCGGAGATCTCGGGCACAGAGGATATGCAGGCCTTGAAGAACAGGGCTGCCAGTATCACCAGCACCATCTTGTAATTGACTTTTTTAAAGATCAGGTCGAAGAGTCCTTCCTTCGGCTTGGTGTCTTCCTGAAGGTTCGCTATGACGACGGCGGACGCTATTCCTATGGCGAGGGCCGCGATCATGGGCATGACGCCCGCGACGGTAAAGATCAGGGTTATCAGTATGGGAAAGACGTTGAGAAGGAATGAACCGAGGTCCTTTCGGAATTCGCTTCCCTTGGCTCTGGGCAGCTTCACATCCTTGACGTCCCTTAAGAGCAGTACGTAACCGATGACAAAGACCCACACGACTACGGGCAGCATTACGAGGCAGAGCCTGCCTATATTCAGATTGCCCAGATTCGCTATCACTATGACCGAGCCGTTAAGGGGATAGGAGAAATGGACCGCATGCCTGTAGACCAGGTTGATGGCCGCCTTCCTCTCCTTTGAGATCCCCAGGCTGTTGCCCAGTTCGTCCACCAGAGGGCAGGAAACGTAGGCGCCTCCGGTGACGGCGAGAAGACCTATGAGAAGCGGAGCCAGTATGATGGTCAGCTTGGTGCTTCCGGTCAGATGCTTGAGCTTTTCGATCATCTTCTGCAGCATGCCGGTCTTGCCCATGACACCGCTCAGAATGGCAATGAGCAGCACCGCCGCGGGAAGGGTCCAGGTATTCTTGTCTTTGATAAAGACGGTAAAAGCGTCGGCAAAGCCCTGAAGCCCCTTGCCGTAGATGAGTATGAGGAGCACCGACGAGACCGCCAGAGCGATCTCGGGCTTCTGCTTGAGGAATACAAAGGCAAGCAGCACCCCTATGACTATGAGCAGCTTGATTATTACCGCGATCTCCATAGATCTCCTGTCTGTCCGTTTATAGCCCGGGACCGGCTGCGCGCATTACTTATACGGATAGTATTTGTCGAATTTCCTGTACATGTTGAGGCCCCTGAGCTTGAGGTAGATCCAGCGCTTTAAGGGCATGTCGGCCGGGTAGTACTGGGAGTCGCAGACCTTGCCTTCCTTCACCAGCTGCCTGACCTGAGCCAGCTTCTTTTCGTCCTTGACGTACTTGTAGACCACGCCCAGGGGGACGGCGTGCCAGAAGTGGGGCTCGTTCACCAGCTTCATGGGCATGTCCTTGTGATAGATGTAATCGTCGACCACCAGCTTTGCCATGTTGGTGCCGCCTCCGGTGACCCGGTAGTGGCTGCGGCCCTGGCGTATGTTGATCTCGAACATCTTGTACTTGCCGTCGCGATAGTCCCACTTGATGTCCCCGTCGGCAAAGCCTTCGTAGCCTATCTCTTCCATCATATGACCGACTTTGAGCATCAGATCCTCGTTGTAGGTGGTGAGGGTCGCGGCGTTG
>JAFRWQ010000279.1 GCA_017437925.1 Bacillota bacterium | reverse complement strand
GGCGACGTTTCCGGCCGGCCTGCCTCCGCAGGCCGGTTTTGTTTTGTGCAATATCGTGTATTTTCTTGAGAAATGACCCCAAAATATGGTATAATCATATAATAGGGAGAGTATGAGCGCGGTTTGCATTCTCATATTACCCGAGCATGCTCATTTGCAGACATCGAAAGCGCAGATCCCGACCGTCCGCGTATTATGCGCATATTAAAAAGCGAAGGCGGAAGCCCAAAGCGTTAAACAAGGAAAGATACATGGCAGAAAAGAAAAAGACCTACGATCAGGAATCCATAAAGGCTCTCAAAGGCGCGGACAGGGTGCGCTTAAGGCCCGCCGTCATCTTCGGGTCCGACGGCATCGAGGGCTGCGAGCACGCGGTCTTCGAGATCATCTCCAACTCCATCGACGAGGCGAGAGAAGGCTACGGCAGCCGCATCATAGTGTCCAAGAACCTGGACGGGTCCTTCTCCGTCGAGGACTTCGGCCGCGGCATCCCCGTGGAGTACAACAACGCCGAGAAGGAGTACAACTGGAAGCTGGTCTTCTGCGAGCTCTACGCCGGCGGCAAGTACAACCAGACCGAGGGGGAGAACTACAACTTCGCCCTGGGCCTCAACGGCCTCGGCACCTGCGCGACCCAGTACGCCAGCCGCTGGATGAAGGCACGCATCAGGCGCGACGGATTTGAGTACGAGCTAAACTTTGAGAGGGGAAACAACAAGGCCAAGAACCCCGGCTTCACAAAGACCGAATGCAATAAGCACTCCGGGTCCCTCATCACCTGGCTGCCCGACCTGGACGTCTTCACCGAGATCGACGTCTCAATGGATTACCTGCGGCAGACCCTGAAAAAGCAGGCCATAGTCAACGCCGGAGTCACCTTCATCCTGAGAGAAGAGACCTCCAAGGGCAAGTACGCCGAAGAGAGCTTCTGCTATCCCGAGGGCATCAAGGGCTACGTGGCCGAAAGCGCCGAAAAGCCCATATCCTCGGTCCAGTACTTCGCCAAAGACACCGCCGGACGCGACAGGCCCGACAAGCCCGAATATAAGCTCAAGATGAGCTTCGCCTTCTGCTTCACCGAAAACGGCGGCAACCAGGAGTACTACCACAATTCCTCCTACCTTGAGCACGGGGGCAGCCCCCTCAAAGCTGTCAAGAACGCATTTGTCTATTCTCTGGATAAATATATCAAAGAGCAGGGCAAATACCTCAAGAACGAGACCGTCCCCTCCTACGACGACATATTCGACAGCCTCTTCTTCGTGAGTTCGTGCTTCTCCACCAGCGTCTCCTACGAGAACCAGACCAAGAAGGCCATCACCAACAAATTCGTAGAAAAGGCCATGACCGATTACCTCAAGGAGGTCCTGGCCCGCTACTTCGCCGAGAACAAGGTGGACGCCGACCGCATCATGAACCAGGTGCTGATCAACAAGCGCAGCCGCGAGGAGGCCGAAAAGAGCAGGGTCAGCATCAAGAAGAAGCTCTCGGGCACCATGAACGTGACCAACAAAGTGGCCAAGTTCGTCGACTGCAGGAGCAAGGACCCGGACGAAAGGGAGCTTTATATAGTAGAAGGAGACTCGGCCCTGGGCTCGTGCAAGCAGGCGAGGAACGCGGAATTCCAGGCCCTCATGCCCATCAGGGGAAAGATCTTGAACTGCCTTAAGAGCGACGTCCCCCGCATCTTCAAAAGCGACATCATAACCGACCTCATCAGGGTGCTGGGCTGCGGAGTCGAGGTCAAGACCGGCGCCAAGGACATCCCCCAGTTCGACCTGGCGAAGCTCCGCTACAGCAAGGTCATATTCTGCACCGACGCCGACGTGGACGGCTACCAGATACGCTGCCTGCTTCTCATGATGATATACAGGCTCTGCCCGACCCTGATACGCGAAGGCCGGGTCTACATCGCGGAGTCCCCCCTCTACGAGATCACCTCAAAGGGGGACACCTTCTTCGCCTACGACGAGAAGGAAAAGGCGCAGATCTTAAAGGAGCTCAAGGGAAAGCCGGTCAAGATACAGAGGTCCAAGGGACTGGGCGAAAACGACGCGGACATGATGTCACTCACCACCATGGCTCCCGCCACCAGAAGGCTCATCCAGATCACCATGGACGACGCCGAGGAGACCGCCCGCATATATGAGGTGCTTTTGGGCAACGACCTCAACGGCCGCAAGGACTACATCGCCGAAAACGGCGGCAGGTTCCTCAGCCTGATAGACGTATAGAAGGAAACCCACATGGCTAAGAAGAAAAAGACAGAGATCGCGCCTGAAAAGGAGAATATAAGGCAGCTGCCCGAGCGCGAGGTGGTCATAGAGAACTACATGCCCTATGCCATGAGCGTCATCACCGACAGGGCCCTTCCCGCCATCGACGGCTTTAAGCCCGCCCACAGAAAGCTGCTCTACACCATGTTCCGCATGGGGCTTCTCAACGGCGGCAGGACCAAGTCCGCCAACATCGCGGGAGCCGGCATGAAGTACTCCCCCCACGGGGACGCCGGCATCTACGAGACCATGGTGAGGCTCACCCAGAACAACGAAGCCCTGCTCATGCCCTTCGTCGACGGCAAGGGCAACTTCGGCAAGGTCTACTCCAGAGACACCGCCTACGCCGCCCCCAGATACACCGAGGCCAAGCTCATGCCCATATGCTCCGAGTTCTTCGGGGAGCTGGGCAAGAACGCGGTGGACATGGTCGACAACTATGACGGCACCGAGAAGGAGCCGGTGCTGCTTCCCACCAGCTTCCCCAACATACTGGTCTCGGCCAACATGGGAATAGCCGTCGGCATGGCCTGCAGCTTCCCGGGCTTCAACTTCAGCGAAGCCTGCCTCGCGGCGGCCGAGTACATAAAGCATCCCGGCGCCGACCTCAGCAGGATAATGCCCGCCCCCGACTTCACCACGGGAGGCGAGCTCATATACATCCCCGAGGAGATGGACGCCATCTACGAGACAGGCAAGGGCTCCTTCAGCGTAAGGAGCGTTTACGAGGTCGACGAAAAGCACCGCCTCATACTGGTGAGGGAGATACCCTATTCGACCACGGTGGAGGCCATAATCGACAAGATCGCCGAGCTCATGAAGGCGGGCAAGCTCCCCCAGATCTCAGACGTGCGCGACGAGTCGGACCTTTCGGGCCTCGCCATCGCCATCGACTACAAAAAAGGCACCGACGTCGACAAGCTCATAGAGTACCTGATGAAGGAGACGCCGCTCACCGACAGCTTCGCCTGCAATTTCAACCTTCTCGTGGACGGAGTGCCTAAGACCATGGGCCTTAAGGGCATACTTGACGAGTGGCTGCGCTTCAGAAAAGGGGCGAAGGAGAGGGCCCTGCAGTACGAGCTCGACATCATGCTCGACAGGCTTTACCTGCTCCAGGGCCTTGAAAAGATCATACTCGACATCGACAAGGCGGTCAGGATAGTGAGAGGCTCCGCCACCGACGAGCTGGTCATAATCAACCTGATGAAGGGCTTCGGCATAGGAAGGTCGCAGGCGGAATTCGTCGCCAACATACGCTTAAGGAACCTCAACGAAGAGTACATACTCAGGCAGACCAGGGAGATAGACGAGCTTCAGCACAAGATCTCGTCCATCGACGAGATACTCTCGTCTGAAGACGGCGTTAAGAACGTCATCAGAAAGGAACTCATCGAGCTGGCGGATAAGTACCCCATGGAGCGCCGCACCAGGCTCATAGATCCCCCCGACGAGGATGACGAAGCCTCCGAGGCCGAGAGCTTCTTCATACAGTTCACCGAGGACGGCTACATCAAGAGGGCCGAGACCGGCATACCCTGCGACGAGAACACAGAGATACTGGTATTCTCGGACAGCACCGACGCCTACAAGGCAAGGGCTGTGGACGTAAAGGACAAGCCCGTCTACGCGGCGAGCCTTGCGGAGCTGGGCTCCGGCGAGAACATGGTGGGCTTCTTCATACTCGACGTTGACCGCTATGTCGTAACCCTCTACGACACCGGCAAGGTGAGCCTCTACCGCATGTCAGACTATGAGACCAAGCTCAATAGAAAGAAGCTCAAGGACGGCATCTCAGGCTCCGCCGGCAGGCCGGTCGCCATGCTCAGCGTCACCATGGACGACTACATAGTCATAGAGACCAGCAAGAACCGCAAGGCAGTGCTGGCCGTTTCGGGGCTTTCCCTGCAGAACAGGGGAGGGGGAGGACGCACCGAGCTCAAGCCCAGAAAGAAGGAAGAGCTGACCGGGCTGCGCCTCGCGACTCCCGCGGAGATCAAAAAAGCGACCAAGCTGGAGCAGATGAGCATCGATCTGAAATATTGATCACGGCGATTAATATTCTTTAGTTGCGATATGCAATATATTAGTATATCGGCGTTGTTTTGACCTGCGTCCCGTAATAATATATCTTCGGTAGGGTTTGGGAAAAAAGCTCCGCGGGCATTTCTGCGCGCGGGAAGGAAGAAGGGCCTTGCCGGAGGTATTTTTATGGAATCAGCATGGTATATCATCATCTGTCTTATCGTGCTCGCCCTCTGCTACGTCATCTTCAACTATTTCAAGATCAAGAAGATGCCCGAAGGCACTGACGACATGGTAGAAATGTCCGCCATTATCCGCAGCGGCGCCAACGCCTTCCTCAAGACCGAGTTCAGGGCCATCATCATCGTCTGCGCGGTCGTGGCAGTCGTCTTCACTCTATTCGTTGAGAAGTCCACCGGACTCACCTTCCTCATCGGAGCCTGCATGTCCAGCGTGGTCTGCATCCTGGGCATGAAGAGCGCCACCTACGCCAACGTGCGCACCGCCAACAGGGCCCGCGAGACCATGAGCATCGGCGAGACCGTCAAGGTCGCCCTCTGCGGCGGCAGCATCAGCGGCCTCTCCGTACAGGCCTTCGGTATGCTGGGCCTCATGCTCATCATCATCGTAGGCGGAGGCATCGATCCCGACGCCAGCAGCCACGGGCTCATCGCCAACCTTCCCTGCAACCCGACCATCATGAGAGTCACCACCTATTCGCTGGGATGCTCCGTGGTCGCCATGTTCAACCGCGTCGCCGGCGGCAACTACACCAAGGCGGCGGATATCTCTTCGGATATCCTGGCCAAGCTGCGCCACGACCTGCCTGAGGATGACAGCAGGGTGCCCAACGTCATCGCCGACTTCATAGGCGACAACGTCAACGACATAGCCGGAAACTGTTCCGACCTTCTGGAGAGCTTCGTGGCCACCATCGCCGCAGCCATGATGATAGGCGTGACCCTCTTCAAGATCGCCGAATACTCCGGCGGAGGCGGGGTCAATTACGACACCTTCAAAGCAACCATACTCTTCCCGGCAGTGCTCGCAGCCTGCGGCCTGCTCTCCTGCCTGATCGGTCTGGGCTACGCCTCGGTCAGGAAGATGGGAGACAATCCTTCCAAGGAGCTCGACATCTCCTCCTGGCTCTCCGCGGGACTCACCATAGTCCTCGGCTTCTTCGCCACCAGCATGATCTTTAAGAACGTTCCTCTCTACGCCGACTTCAAGCTGGGCTATGTATCCCCCTGGGTCGCCGCCGCTTTAGGCATACTCAGCGGCGTCGCCATCGGCTCCATCACCGAGTACTACACCAGCACCGAATATAAGCCGACCCAGAAGCTGGCCGAGATCTCCACCGAGGGCGAGGCCTTCGTCATCACCAAGGGAGACGCCATCGGTTCCCGCTCCTGCCTGCTGCCCGTCCTGGTCATCGGAGTCGCTCTCTTCGTCTCCGGCAAGATCTGCGGCACCTACGGCATTGCCGTCGCCGCTCTGGGAATGCTGGCCTTCGTCGGCGCCACTGTCTCCATCGACGCCTTCGGACCCATCGCCGACAACGCCGGCGGTCTGGCCGAATCCTGCCACCTCGATCCCGAAGTGCGCGTCATCACCGATAAGCTCGACGCCGTAGGCAACACCACCGCCGCCATCGGCAAGGGCTTCGCCATCGGTTCCGCGGCCTTCGCGACCGTTTCCCTCATCACCGCTTACGTCGGCAACTACACCGCTCTGGGCCAGGAGCCCATGCTCAACTTCGCCTCCTTCACCGTCGTCGCCGGCGGCATCATCGGCGGCGCCCTGATCGAGTACTTCTCGGCCCTGCTCACCGACAACACCATCGAGGCTGCCCGCGACATGGCGGACGAGGGCGACAAGCTCCTCTCCATACCCGGCGTGCTCGAGGGAACCGTCAAGCCCGATTACAACCACATGGTCCACATCGCCACCAAGAACGCAATCAGCAAGATGGTCGTTCCCTCGGTCCTGGCCCTCTTTATCCCCGTGGTCGGCGGCTTCCTCTTCGGAGTCGAGTTCGTCGGCGGCATCCTGGTCGGCGCCACCATCGTCGCCATCCCCAGGGCCATCTTCATGGGCAACTCCGGCGGAGCCTTCGACAATGCCAAGAAGTACGTCGAGACCGGCATGCTGCCCGGACACGGCAAGGGCTCGGCCGCGCATAAGGCGACCGTCACCGGCGATACCGTAGGCGATACCAGAAAGGACGTCGTCGGCGTCGCTTTGGACATCTTCATCAAGACCATGTCCACAGTCTCCAACACCCTGGCTTCCGTGATCTCCCAGTTCACCCTCATCGGTTAAGGAAGACACCGGCATAAGCCTGAATAAACAAAAAACCAGCTGCGCGGCCAAATAGCCGCGCAGCTTTTATTTTGTTTCCTGGTGTTTTGGAAGCCGGGTCAGAGGCCTTCATCAGATGCTCACGCTCTTCAGTCTGTCCAGCTGGGGAAGATCCACGCTCCCGCCCGAGATCACGAAGCAGACCTTTTCTTCGGGCGAGACCTTTATCTTTCCCGCCAGCACCCCTCCGATCCCTATGGCAGAGGAAAACTCGGCTAGCAGATGGCCTTCAAGGAGGAGAAGCTTTGAGCCTCTCAGCATCTCTTCGTCGCTGACGTCAGCGATCTCGTCCACGTATTCGGCGACCTGGGGGAAGCAGAGATCTCCGGGTCTGTTGGATACCAGGGCGTCGGCCAGAGTGGGCTTCTGCTCGACGGCGACCGGCCTTCCCGCGGCGAGGCTTGCCGTGTATCTGGGAAGGGCGGCGGGCTCGGCTCCTATCACTTTGATGCCCGGGCACAGCTCCTTCACGGCGGTGGAGACTCCTCCTATGAGGCCTCCCCCGGAGACCGGAACCACTACCTTGTCGAGGTCCGGCATGTCCCTCGCGATCTCAAGGCCCAGGGTCCCCTGGCCCGCCATGATGTCCTCGTCGTTGTAGGGGTGGACGACCACGGCGCCCCTCTCCCGGGCTATGCCCTCGGCGACCTTGAAGCGCTCCGCCGTGGTGCTCCTAACCACGTCGGCTCCCAGGGCTTTTATCGCGTTGACCTTGATGTCGGGGGCTGTATCGGGTATGACTATGCAGGCTTTGGCGCCCAGCATGCGGGCGGAAAGGCTCAGGGCCTTGCCGTGGTTTCCCGACGAAGCGGCGACCACGCCTCCAGCCAGGTCTTCTTTACTCATTTGAAGCATCTTGTTCAAGGCTCCCCTGATCTTGAAGGCCCCGGTGAGCTGCAGGCACTCCGCCTTGGCGTAGACCCGGCAGCCCAGGTACTTGTCGAGGCCCGGCAGCCTTACTATGGGTGTGTGAATTATATACGGCGCGATGCGCAGGCTCGCGGCTTCGATGTCCTTAAGACCGATCATTTCCGGCTCCTTTCGTGCTTTTGCGTCGGTTTTCACTTCGATGATACAACAGAGAGAGGGCGGGCACAATCGGGGGAGGGCGGGGAAAAAGCGTCAAAAAAGTCCGATTTTCATACAATTAGACCTGTGGCTCCCGCGCCCCTTAAGTGATAAAATAACACGGATACGAAAGCGAAAGAGATCGGTAAAAATGCTCGAAAACTTTATCATAACCTGCAATATAATGCTTCCCCTGATCATCTACCTGATCGTGGGGGTGACCGGCCGCAGGACCGGAATGCTGGGCGACGACTTCAAGACGGCCATAAATAAGTTCCTCAACAAGCTCCTTATGCCCATGACCGCTTTCAATTCGGTATACAAGGCCGATCTCAAGGCCCTGGTCTCCGGCAGCGGCCCCGCCGAATACACCATAATCGCTACCATAGTATTCATACTCCTCCTGATGTTCGCCTACAGGTACGTCGAAAAGGACAGCAGGAAGAGGGCAGCCATGGTCCACTGCTCCATCAGGGGCAACTCCATGCTCTACGGGCTTCCCGTGGCCACGGCCATCTACGGGCCCGACAATGTGGGCGAGATAGTGGTCGTCCTGGCCGCCGTCCTCATAGTCTACAACATCGGCTTCGTTCTGGTGCTCGAATACTACCGCGGCCTGCTCCACAGAAGCGAAGAGCAGAGCGGGGGAGGGACCCTCGCCTCCGTGAAGGGCGCCCTGGCGAGCTGCGCGAAGAACCGCATACTCCAAGCTATAGCCCTGGCCCTCATAGTCAACATTTCGGGCGTAAAGGTGCC
>JAFRWQ010000278.1 GCA_017437925.1 Bacillota bacterium | reverse complement strand
TCCCGGATACCTATGAGATCTACAAGGGCAGCGGGCCCAAGATCATCCTGGGGAAGTTCTTCGACCGCTTCGAACAGGTCTTCACCGACCAGATGAAAGAAGACATGGAGATGAAGGGCATGACCGTCCAGGAGGTCATCACCGTCGCAAGCCTCATCGAAAGAGAGTGCCGCGACGATGCCGAAAGGCCTCTGGTCGCCAGCGTCATCTACAACAGGCTCGAGCAGGATATGAACCTGGAGATAGACGCCGCCATACAGTACATACTGGGCGACCCCAAGGTGGGTCTCACCTACGCCGATCTGGAGATCGATTCCCCCTATAATGTCTACAAGAACAAGGGGCTGCCTCCGGGGCCCATCGCTAGCCCCGGCCTTGCCAGCATAAAGGCGGCCATATACCCGGAGGATACCAAGTACCTCTACTACGTGCTCAAATCGCAGAGCTCCGTGACCCACAACTTCGCTGAGACCTACAAGCAGTTCCTCAAATACAAGGACGAATACAAGGCTTCTCAGTAATTGCAGCTTGACAGATCGAATATGGTTTTCTAAACGTCATAAGGCGTAAAAGCAGGGCTGTTCGGTTTGAACAGCCCTGTGTTTTTTGATATAATATATTTGTGAAAGTGTGGGCAGGCAGGTCATCGGGCCGGCGGATCCCGCAGTCAGGGAGTTTTTAATAAGCCTATGGCAAACGACAGGAGAAAGGATATATCCGACGAGATCATAGCCCTTGCGGCAATGAAGGCCGTGCTGATGACGGAAGGCGTCAGCGGCATGGTCGATACCGGCGACACCATGAGCTTCAACAAGCTGCTCGGCATTGAAAGCGGCGCCCTTAAGGGCGTTAAGATACAAAAGCAGGGGGACGGCCTTGAGGTGGACGTTGCTTTAAACGTGCGCTTCGGAGCGTCGATCCCCCAGACGGCCTGGAACATCCAGGAGAACATAAAGAACAGGGTAAACGCCATCTCGGACACTCCGGTGGTCAAGGTGGACGTGCATATAGCCGGAGTGACCCGGTAAAAGGAGCGAAAACATGCGCAGAAGCGAAGCTAGAGAAAAGCTGATGATGCTCATCTTCCAGATGGACGCCCAGAAGGACTGGTCGGAGGGGGCGATAGGCGCCTTTGTGGCCGAATACATGGACGGTTCCGACCAGACGGAGTATTTCAAAGCGGTGCTTGACGCTTTTCTAGGAAACAGGGAAGCGGTGGACGAAAAGCTCGAGAGCTCCTCGAGCGGCTGGCACATTGCCAGGATGGGCAAGGTGGACCTGGCCGTCCTAAGGCTTGCGGTGACCGAGCTCTGCTTCATGGATGAAGCGGAGGGTGATCTTAAAGCTCCGGCCGGAGCCGCCATCAACGAAGCCGTGAATCTCGCGAAGAAGTTCGGTTCCGAGGATTCGGGCCGTTTCGTCAACGGAATACTGGGCAAGCTTGCCCGCAGCCTGTGATGCCTCTCTTTCTCGGGCTCGACAGCAGCAATTATACCAGCTCCGCGGCCCTGGTCTCGGAGGACGGCGCCGTAGTCTGCGACAGCAGAAGGCTGCTCAGGGTCAGGGAAGGGGAAAAGGGCCTTCGCCAGTCGGAAGCCCTGTTTCAGCATTGGCAGAACCTGCCCGAGCTGCTGGCGCCGATACTTGATGAGCACAGGGAGGAGATCGCGGGGGTCTGCGCGTCTTCGAGGCCAAGGCCCGCCGAGGGTTCATATATGCCTGTCTTCGGGGCCGGGACGGCTCTGGGAAGGGTGATCGCCTCTTCTTTAGGCGTCCCCTATATCGAGACAAGCCACCAGCAGGGCCATATCGCGGCAGCGGCCCTGGGCAGCTGCGTTGACATTTCAAGGCCTCTCATCTGCGCCCATCTTTCGGGAGGTACTCTCGAGCTGGTCGTCGCGGATGGGGAGGATATAAGGATAGCCGCGGCGACAAAGGACATTTCGTACGGCCAGCTTCTTGACAGGGCGGGCGTCGAACTGGGCTTTCCCTTTCCGGCGGGGCGGTATATAGACGAGGCGGCGATGAGCTATGCCCCTGAGGGCCGCCAGAATCCCTTCTCCCGCGTTTTCGTGGATGAGACGGGTCTGAACCTGTCCGGGCTTGAGACCCAGCTTAAAACGAAAATGCGGGGCTTTGAGCTTCCCGAGCTTGCGTATTACCTGATGGAGAGGATAAGCGAGAGCTTCGTCGCTCTGACCGACAGAGTGATAAAAGGCACGGGCACAGACAGCGTGCTCATAACGGGGGGCGTTGCTTCCAGCGCGTTTCTCAGGAGCTATGTTTCAAAGCAGGGAAGGGACTGGGTCTTCGGACAGCCCCGCCTCTGCTCGGACAACGCGGTGGGCTGCGCGCTGATATGCAGAGACCGGCTGCTGAATGCTCAATAAAGCAAAATGTTAATTGTCGAGAAGCGGAGGGGTGACGCGAGGAAGGGCCTCCCCGCCCGAGGACTGTAGACCGCAGGGTGGGGAGACCGAGCGGCAGGACCCCGTAGCGATAGATAGCTGGACATTCTTCCGGTCGTGTCCGCCGCATCGGGGACACGCTTTCGCTCAGCGCGGGTGCCCCGAGCGGGCCCTCGTCGAAGCCTTTTTCGCAGGATATTCATCCGCTCTTCGCGGTTATCACCGCTCAGTCGCGGTGAATATCCATGCAAAAGTCTTCTCCTCGCACTAAG
>JAFRWQ010000277.1 GCA_017437925.1 Bacillota bacterium | reverse complement strand
TTTTCCGGTCTTTGCCGCTCTGGCGCACGGGAGCGGCGCGGCGGATCTCCTCATATCCGCCTCAAGCTTAAAGTATGCGGTTTTTTTCATTTTGGAATTATCAGCTCCTTGTCGGTACCCCCGCAATTCCGCGGGAACCACATCATGAAAACGCATATTCTCGCCCGGACCATCCGCGCCGTGCAAAATGGTCAGTGAAAGGACTATACAGTAAATGTTTAAAAAATGCAAGGCAAAAACACAAAAAACCGGCAGACTTTTCAGCCTGCCGGTTATTGATATGTAATAATGCTTCGGGGTCCTGCCTTCTACTTCAGGAAGTCCCTGGCGGCCTGGACCATGACGGCGACGCCCACGGGCATGCAGTCCTCGTCGAAGACGTTCCTGGCGTTGTGGATGCCGTAGGCCGTCTCGGGCTTTCCGGGAGTCTGAGTGCCCAAAGAGAACTGGGCGCCCGGCCCGTAATCGAAGAATACCGAGAAATCCTCGGAACCCATGGAAGGCTCCTTGCCGATCTGTATGCGGTCCTCTCCTATGACCTTGTCCGCCGCGTCGTAAATGGCCTGGGTGACGGTCTCGTCGTTGTACAGCACGGGGACCCCGTCCGGATCCCAGCGGAGCTCGCCTTTGCCCCTCATGGTCTCGCAGCAGCCCTCGACTATGCGCTTTAAGGCCGCCTTCATGTCGGTCCTGAGCTTCGCGTCGAGAGTCCTCATGGTGCCCTGCATCACGACCTTGTCGGGCACTATATTGCCCTTGGTGCCGCCGTGTATGCTGCCAACGGTGAGGACCGCCGGCTTTCTGGGATCGTTTTCCCTTGCCAGTATGGTCTCCATCTGGGTGATGAGATAGGCCGCGATGGTGACGGGGCTCACAAAATTCTCGGGATGGGCGCCGTGGCCTCCCACGCCGGTAACGGTGATCTCAAAGGTATCGGCAGAGCCGCCGGAAGCTCCGTACTTCACACCTATGGAACCCACGGGGATCGCGGGAGCCATGTGCAGGCCTATGTACATGTCGGGCTTCATGACCTCGTAGTACTTGTGCTCAGCCATTTGGGCGGCGCCGCCTCCCCCTTCCTCCGCCGGCTGGAAGATGAGCATCACATTGCCGCAGAGCTCGTCTTTGATCTCGTTTAAGATCTTGCCGGTGTAGATGAGTGTGGTGGTGTGGATGTCGTGGCCGCAGGAATGGCAGACGCCCTCGTTTTTGGAGGAGAAAGGAAGTCCGGTCTCCTCGGGCATGGGCAGAGCGTCAATGTCCTCCCTGATGCCTATGGTCTTTCCGGGCTTTCCGCCTCTGATGATGCCTATGACGCCGGTCTTCATTCCGATGTCGGCGACTTCGATGCCGTACTCCTCCATGCGGGCCTTGATCAGGGCGGTGGTGTCGAACTCCCTGTTGCTGAGCTCGGGGTTTTGGTGGATCGCTCTTCTGGTCGCGATCATCTCTTCTTTGTACTTTTCAGCGAGTTTAATGCTCTCCATGTACTCTCCTTTTTATTTATCTGAACTGTTTGATCAAGCCGGCGTTCCGGCCGACGGGGACGAATACGGCGTTACTCCCAGCTGAGCCCTATGCCGGCGGAAGCAGCCTTTTCATATATGCGGCAGGCGGTGACCAGGTCCTGGGCGGCGACGCCCACGGTCTCGAAGATGATGATCTCGTCGTCGTTTTCGCGCCCTTTCAGCCTGCCGTTTATGACGCAGCCCAGATCGCCGGTGATATCGTCTCTAGTTATGATGCCCTGATCCAGAGGCTTGAGCAGGTCTCCCGATTCCGAGAGCACAGCCTCGACCGAATCGCAGAATATCTTTGACGCCCTGGGAAGGAGCCCCGGATCCAGCTCCTGCATGTGGTACTGATAAGCCCCCACGCAGGATACGGTGGCGCCTTTCTTTATCTTTGTCCCGTCGAACGCGGGCTTTGAAGAGGGTGTCACGGTGATGAGAAGGTCTGCGTCTTCAACGCACTCGTCTGAGCTCGCGGCCGCGGTGATCTTCGCGCCGTAGCGGGCAAGCTCCGCGTTCATGCGCCTTGCGAAGGCTTCGGTCCTCTCCTTGTTGAGGTCGTAGACCATCACTTTCTCAAGCTTTCTCGCGCAGAGCATGGCCTCGAGCTGGGAAGCAGCCTGTCCGCCGGTCCCTATCAGAGCTCCCTTGCGGCAGTCCTTCTTTGCCAGCACGTCGAAGGCCGCTCCGCTGGCAGCACCCGTCCTGATCTGAGTCACCCTGGTGCCGTCCAGCACAGCCTTCATAAGGCCGGTGATCCCGTCGATCAGAAGCACCTGGGCCGGCGAAGAAGGCAGTCCCTTGTCTATGTTGCCGGGAAACTGGTTGATGCACTTGAGGGACGCGGCGTCCAGCTCCCTTGAATAGGCGGGCATGAAGAGAAAGGCCCCGTTCCTCTTCGGCGCCTGTATCATGGTCCTTAAGGGGGCCTCGCACTTCTTTTCGGACACCATGACGAAGGCGTCCTTGACCGCCTCTACGGCCTCTTTCATCGAAAAGACCTTATCGATATCGTCTCTTGACAGCAGAAGCATCAGTGCCTGTTCCTTCCCCAGAATACGTTGAATTTGTCGGGTACCCATTCGGGCTTGACGTCCTTCACGGCCTCTTCCGCTGTGATGATCTTATCGCGGTCATCGACGTCTATCAGGACGTAGCGGTCGCTCCCCATGCCAAGCTCCTTCATGTAGCTCTGCTGCCTCATGGCGTGGCGGGACTCCATGCGCTCGATCAGATCCTTTCCGCCTCCGCCGGGGAGCGAGTATATGAGATCCACGCATGCGGCGTCAACGGCAAGGATGTCGAGAGACGCCAGGATCCCTACGTCGGGAGTCACTACCGGCTCCGCCTCCACGCCGTCGCAGTCGCAGTTGACCGACATGTTGCGCATCACGTTGATGTAGCAGATCTTGTCGCCGAAATGGTCGAGAACGGCCTTGGTGACCTCGGTCATCCTCTCCATGAACTCTTCGTTTCCTATGCTCCACATGTTGTCGGAGCCCTTCATGGTGTGGACTTCT